>JAHAWU010000058.1 GCA_018383815.1 Candidatus Jordarchaeia archaeon
CATCCTGAAGTTTGATGCCACAGGGGAGCTACCCTGGGCAACCATCAGCCAAAAATAAATATGTGGAACACAAAAATTAGCCTAAACCATAAAATTCACAGAATTATACAACACAGCATGGAAAAGGTAATATTTTTAAAAGTTGTCTTTTAATTATGTGGTGGTTCTATTTTTAGGGGTGGTGATTTGGGGAGAGCTATTATAATTTCTGGTTCTCCAGGTACAGGTAAATCTACGCTTAGCTCGATATTGGCTAAAGATTTGAAAATGGAAGTTATAAACTTGAGCAAATTAGTGGAAGTTGAAGAGCTTTTTAGTGAAATTGATACTGATAGAGATACTAAGGTTGCGGATTTAGATAGGTTGATTCCTAGGATTGTGGAACTGATAGATAGATCCGAAGGTGTTGTTATCGTAGAGGGGCACTATGCAGATATTGTTCCCTCTAATCTTGTTGATGTTGCAATAATTTTAAGGACGCATCCCAAAATTTTGGCAAAGAGATTGGAGTCTAAGGGTTGGGGTGAGAGAAAAATTAGTGAAAATGTTCAAGCGGAAATTCTCGGTTCTTGTACTTTTAATGCGTTGGAAGCTTATGGAAAAGATATGGTTTATGAGATTGATACAACTAACCTTTCTGAGGATGAGACGGCTTCAATCGCAAGAAAAATAATACAGGAAAAACCAGAGGAGTATAAAGCAGGAAGAATTAATTGGCTCTCTCTGCTTGAAGCAGATAGGGAGCTGGATGAATATTTCTCGTGAAAGGTTTTGGTCACCTTTTTTTGACCCTTCGCATAAGTTTTTGAAGGGATATCTCGTACTGCCCTTCATTTACTGAAAGTATTAGAGGCTTGCCCTCCGCTAACCCGCTGATGTCGATTTCGAAAATTCCAATACCCTTGGCCCTAATGGTTTCCAGACTATTTTCAAAAAATGTGTCCTCATTAAAATTATTTTCAGCCACTAGTTGAGCCGTTTTTTGGGTGTAAAAACTTTTATTGTGTTTTATTTTATTTTCATCGCTATGGGTTTCCTTTGTTTCTTTTTGAATTTTAAGTTTAAAGGTGGTTGATCCACAGTTAGAACAGCGTAAAATTGTCTGTCCCTGACTTATTTGTTTACCGCAATTGATACAATAGTGAATAAACCTGGTTTCTGATGTTTCTCTTTTGCTCAACTGTGATATCCTTCTTAAGCTTGTTTGAACGTTAGTGAAATTATGCTGGAGGTTTCTCTGAGAACGTTTACACTTCTTGCGGGGGCTATTATGGTTATCTTTGAATCACCGTTGGGTTTGTTTTTCCGCCTCATGAATCCTTTGTTTGTGGAGTTTTTATTAAAGGTAAGTAGTTCTATTCCGGTAAATGTTTCGCAGTCTATCTCAAGCATTGTTTGCCTTATTAGATCCGCTTGTTCTTCAGGTTCTAGGATGTCTTCAAGAACCAAGACTACGTTCCTCTTGACATTTTCTACTATGAATTTTATTTTGTCCTCTGAGGATAAGCCGTTTAAAACCCATTCAGGTATAATATCGATTCTGGCATTCATTTTCGTTATCACTCCTCACTGCGATTCTATGATTAGTTTATAAAGCTCTTCTACGTTCTCCCCCGTCAGAGCAGATATGGCTACGCATTTATGGTCAGGGAAAGACTCAGCTACTAGTTTTGGTCGAGATTTAGGCAAATCTATTTTATTCGCCACTATGATGTTGGGTATGTTTTTCGCCCTTAAGTTTCCCAGGATAACTAGGTTAACCTGGTCAAAGGGTACCTTAGTTGTATCGAAAACCGTTAAAGCAAGATCCACAGTATCCAGCCATTGGATGGCTTCGATTACCCCTCTCGTTGCTTCTTTAGCTCTTTGGATCGCCTCCTCGGTGGATAATCCATGTTTCAGGAAAACTTTGTAATCAATTTTACTGGAAATGCCCGGCATATCCACAACATTCATTCTGAGACGTTTCCCGTTGTAACGCATCTCTAGGTGTTCTACAATATTGGCTGTTCGAGTTTCATGAGGAATGGGAGAAACTTTCCCAGCTTCTCTGCCCATCCAGTCCATACACAGTCTATTGGCAAGGGTGGTCTTACCAGCGTTGGGACTGCCATAAATGCCCAGTGTGAACTCTCCGTTTTTTTTGAAAATACCCGCAATTCTTGAGAACCAGTCGGTCATTTCTACTCCACCCACCTAAGCTTTACAGTAGAGATATTAGAAGACCGCTTCCCCCCAAAAAAATTCAGAAGATCTCCGCACACAATTTCTACCAATAGGGCATATTCCTCTTTTGATTCCCTTTTTCTAGGGGATTTGGCGGAGACAAGTATGCTCGTAAAAATGAGATCCCCGTTGCGAGAGAGAGTATTCGAAATTTCCAGCGACATAACACTCACACCAAACCCCTAACTAGAACCAAAAATGCCGGCAATTTTTTAAAACAGCAGTTTATGATTTAAAAATATGTGATATGAAGGTAACACTTGAATCCTACCAGCATCTGAAATTAAAAATTGCCCAATACATTACCTTGAACGTGGTAGAAATCGGAATATGTCATAAACAAAACTAATACACCCCTAATTAGGGGAACACGTAGCCCATTAAGATAATATTTTTTTACGGGCATCCAGTCCAAGAAATTTTATATATGTTAACGCATGTTATAGTCTAAATCAAACATTTAGAGGAAATAAGATGGCTACATTAAAGAGAAGGGTTTTCAAATTTTTAAAATGGATGGCTATAGTTGCAGGGTTAGGTTCAACAGCTGTTGGTCTTCTTCTAGGTTATAATGCAGCCCAGTTGCTACAGGTCATTCCAACTTTGAATATTCAATTTGCCCTATCACCCATTGCCCCCAAAACTCTATATTACGGTGGGTTTGGCTATGATTTCAATTTTGTTGGTTATTACCAAGCAGCATTTCCCAATGGAACAGTAATTGATAGTAACACGGACTATATACTTTGGCCTTATGAGTTAACTTTACCATTGAAATCAACTGATCCTATGCGAATTTTATTGGGATTATACACCAATACCTTCTTCTTAGATGTAAATTTGGATATACCTTGGGAAGCTATACAATGGGCAAAAGACAACGGCCAACCACTGTATTTAACTGCAGTCTTTATCATTTGGTTCAATCTTCCCATTGCCGGCTTCAACCTAATTATGACGCCGACCACACTATTTTACAGCAGCCCCCAATATGTCCCATGATAAAAGGAGGAATGAACAATGTCGTTCATTAAAACTATATTAACAAACCCCCTGTATAGCGGAATAGCATACGCAATAGAATATTTTGTATTCTTCTCCATCGTGCCCATTGTAACATTTTCCATCTTAGACACTTACGGCTTCTTAATCCAGCAGAAAGACCCAGTTTTGCTAATAATATTTGGAGGTGTAATATCGACATTTATCTTCTTTCAGAAAGCCTTGCGCAAAAGTCACTTCAGATTAAGTGGGGCTTGCGGAATTGTAAGATACTTCGTTTCACTGATTTGGGTTTTCATAATCGCCAACATGCTAAGGATTATATGGGTTTATGGCTCCATCTATCAAACCTTATGGGGCTCCACATTGTGGGCTTCGGTTGACTACAGCTTCATAGTCGGCCTAGTGTTAATAGTGTTCATAATCAGATTCATCCGGTACGGCTACCAGATCATATTCGCCAAGGACCTCAAGGGAGAACCAGGAGTAGAAACATTAGAAGAAGAAATAAGGAGAGAAGTTGAAGATTAATCACGACTTACCAATTTTTTTATCCTTTTTATTTTTTGAATATGTAATGCGGTGTATGTCGGTGGGAAAAGTGGGAATTAGTAAACTTTTTATATTCTCGCAATATCCACTTAATAGGGAAAGCCAATGAAACTCTTAGGCGTAGCAAGAATAAGCGACAAGAATCGGATAACCCTTTCAAAAGAAGTAAGAAACAAGTTGAAAGCAGGCTCCGGAGACCTACTCCTATTCTTTGAAGATGACTCTGGAAACGTTCTAATATGCACCGAGAACACACTACCCTCGGGCAAATCAGACGTAGAAGTCCTCAAACTACTAGTAACAGGCCCCTATAACGCGGGAAAAAGCACTATCGTTTCCAACCTTTCAAGAAAAGCCACGAGCATAGACGCATTACAAACAACTGTTGGCTTCGATTTCGGCAGAAAGTACGATGAGATTAATGTTTTTGACCTTCACATTTTTGGAACTCCCGGACATACACGCTTTGCCTTTATGCAAGAGATTTTAGCCAAGGGGAGCGCTGGGGTTCTTCTTGTGGTGGACAGCACAAATCCTGAAACTTTTAGCTTGGCGCGAGACATCCTGTATCGAGTAAAGAGGGAAATAAGCGAGAACGTACCTGTAGTTATTCTTGCCAACAAGCAAGATCTTGAAGGAGCAATGAAGCCAGAAGATGTAGCCAAGCAGCTGAGCATTGGAATGGACGTACCCGTTGTGGGAACCGTGGCAACTCAAAACCAAGGCCTAAGAGAAGCTTTACAACTGATACTAAAACAAATAAGTAAAATGAGAGGCAAAGAGAGGCCTAATATTAGCTGACTCCTTTCTCATCCTACGGTTTCCAAATAAGCATGTTGCAGTGGGTTCTCTGCACTTGTTTCCCAGTCTGCTTGACTTCGCGTCGGTTTATTTCTTGATTGTTATGTTTTTATTGCGGTTTTTTGTATAATGGTTTGGTTAGGTATTTTTTCCTTTTTTGGTTTCCAAGTCCATACCACTTCTGCTGAAACATTACAGTCTTGGCAAGTGTAGACTGTCTTTGCTACGTAGATTGAGCCCCCGTCCGCCTTACTCATCCAAGCGTCTGTCTTATCCTTTATGGCCATTGGTGCTCCACAACTTGGACACCATACACTTTCGAATTGTAGGTTTTCACATTTTATTTTCATTTTTCTCATCATCCTTAAAGTATATGATTTTATAGAGCCAGCCTTTTTTTGGCAAACTATTACTTTTCTCGTTAAGCCCGCTAAACACATCATAATGTTTCTTTATCGCCCTCTGCCACTCCTCCAAAGTATCGAAACCACTATCCTTAAGGTACCACACAAGATCTTTTTGGGGATTTATTTCCCCTATCTCCTCAACAATGACATTTATCTTCTTGGGAGTATCATGGAGGAGATTTCCATTTTTGAATATGCAACCACTGCCAAACCAGTTTTCTATTCCAGTCCTGCGATTCATCCTGAAAGTATAGACTACACCTTTTTTCAATAGGCGTCTCATCGCCTTTTCATCAAGAACCATAACTATTCCCATAAGTTACAGCCCTCCTACAGGGAGCCACTAAGAGGTGTGAGAACTTCTCAAAGGTAAAAACTGGTGTCCCGAAAGAAAGGAGATAAAACGGAGACCTAATGGTGAGTTTTGGTGTTATGGTGATTATTTTGATTTTTGACTCCACCTCTTTTTCCTATATAGTTCAATATAGTTCCAATAAATAATGTAATATATATTAACTATATAAAAATAATGTTCAAATTAGTAGCCAAAAGGTATGAAAAACAATTGAAAAGTAGAAGCGCCCGAAAATTGTTGATAAGTCAAGCTGAATTTTAAAAAATCTTGGAAGTGGCTACTTTTTTGATCATAAACCCAGTGCCCTTTTTATAATCTTGACTATTTCTAGTATAGACGCTTTTTCCAACTCTGAAGAACTTAACAGTCCATCCTGAGATATTATTAGAGGGACTTTCATCTCTTCTTCTGTGATTCCGCCGTGGCTTCCCTTTATTTTCGCCTCACCTAGCTCGTAGCCCTTCTCGGCGGTTACAACTAGGTCACCGCTTCGGGGATGAGAAAATTTTAATTCAGAAATTCGTTTGCCATCCATAACCTCTAGAATACCTTTCGTTTCGCTTAGAAACTTGTACACCTCATCAATTTGTTTTGGGGAATTTAGGTATATGTGGCTGGTTCTGTGTGAGGCCAAAGAGATGGCGTCTAGCCTTTTGCTTTTCAGTAATTTGTTTAGTTGTATTTGTTTTTGGCCTTCAGTCATGCCATGGTCTGCGGAAACGATCATGCAGATTTCTTGGCCCTGAGATTTGTACTCCTCAAAGGTTTTCTCTAGAATGTTGTCTACTTCTTCTACAATTTTTAGGACTTCTCTACTTTTTGGTCCGTAGTTTTCGCCGAAGCTGTCTACTGCGGGGAAATTGGCTATTATCAGGTCAGGCTTTTCTCTCTTTATCAGCTTTATGGATTCTTCAAAAACTTTACTGTTCTGACTAGAAACTGGAAAACTTTGAATATGTTTTTTTGAAATAATGTGTTTAGCCCCTTTAGTGACTGGTTCCCCTATGGCTGCTGTTTTAAATCCCGCTGCTTGAGCTTCCTCGAAAATGGTTGCAGTTTCCAGGCAAAGGTTTGGATCGTAAAAATCAAAATTTCTTGTTTCCCTAGCTTCCCTATCGTAGAACTGGTTTCCTATTATGCCGTGCTCTCCGGGATATACTCCAGTAATTATGGATGTGTGTCCGGTGTAGGTTGCTGTGGGGAATACTGCGTGGCAGGATAGGGTGGATGCCCCCCTATTTGATAATTTGTCTAGGAATGGTGTTTTGGCATTTTTTATCCAATTAATATTGCATCCGTCAAGAATTGCGAGGAATACTTTCATTTTTTCATCCGGTGAGGCTTGTTCACTAGGTTTAAATTAATAGTAGTGGGAACTGCTAATATGTATTTTCAGGATGTTATACATGGTAAAATTCGGGTTAATGAGCTAGAGCAGAAACTTCTAGGCACCAGTGTGATGAAGTCCCTTTCAGAAAAGATGGATATAGGTAATATTAACCTAGTTTATCCTGGCGCCAGGCATACACGTCTAGAACATAGCTTAGGAACACTACATGTTGCCAACCGGATTTGCGACACACTATTAAAAAAAGGCTATAAGATTGGGGAGGAGGTGGAGATTATTAGGCTATCAGCTCTTCTCCACGATGTGGGCCACGGTCCCTTCTCCCATGGATCAGAGATAATCCTCCAAGAAAAAACGGGTCTCACCCACGAGGAAATGGGTAAGAAAATAGTTATGGACGAAAAATCAGAGATAAATGAGGTGCTCAGAGACTCAGGATTAAGTAAAGGGTTAATCAGCGAGATAGCGAACAACATTTTGGGAGTGAATAAGAGAAGACCGTTCATAGGAGAAATCATTCATGGGATGGTGGACGCAGACAAATTGGACTATCTACCTCGGGACTCCCTCTCCACAGGATTTTTACCTCACCTAGTTCAGAGCTCACACATAATAGATTCTATGAAAATTCTGGACGAACACATAGTTTTTGAGAAAAGCGTGGTTCCCTACTTAGACTCCATGGTTTTCGCAGAAGCCATCTACTACAGAAATATTCACCACCATCCCACAGTAAGAAAAGCGGATCAAACCCTCTCCAGAGCCATAAAGATAGCGGTTGAAAAGGGGATAACAACAATATTTGAAATCCAAAAAATGACCGACGAACAAATAATTTCCTTCCTAAAAAAGGCGGGAGGAACCATCACCCAACTAACATCAAAAATACATAATAAACCGCTAGATACCATCCTAACCATAAAATGGGAGGAACTTGATAAGGATATAGTAAAACAATTATTAAAAGTAGCCAAAGACAAACAGGAAAAAGAAAACATAGAGAATAGTATAGCTGAACACATAAACAGCGACCCCCACCTCACCATACTAGACATACCTGAACTCCCAAGCATCCAAGAAGCAAACACACCCATAATGCTCAATGATGAGAAAAAATCTCTCCGAGACATTTCAAGCATAACCAGAGCAATAAGCGAAAATCAACCCACCCAATGGACCCTACACGTTTACTCAGAGAAAGCACCCAAAGAAAGCCTAGAAGGCTTCCGAAAATTCTTCTTATCACAGATTTAAAAAGCTACAACAAGAAACAATTAGGAAAACCAGCTCTTCCCAAATTTCTGTAAAAGTCGGATTTAGTACATAATTTTCCCGTACAATTTCCCCTTACCAAAAATTGCATACCTAGGCTCCCAACACTGATTAGAAATTATCAATATTTCTTTTAAACAGTGTTCTAGGGGATGCTATTCGGTGCCAGCCAACCTAATGATGCAAACAGTACTATTATAGCAAATTCGTAAATGATATGAGGAACGCAATTGTAACCTTGCCCCCTTGAGTAATTTGAGGCAAGAAAAACTTTGTTTAAGAAAGTTTTAAATTTTTCAAAACGGTAAGAATCATAAGAATGCGATTGAAGGAGTATAGCACAATAGAACCAAATCATAGGGAGAAGTGTAGTACTATGTCTGGAGATTACGATTATCTATTCAAAATCATAGTAATCGGTGACGGGGCCGTCGGAAAGACAAGTTTGACTGTCCGCTTTTCGCAGGGATACTTCAAGGAAGATTACAAGATGACCATAGGCGTTGATTTTGCGGTGAAGACGGTCAGTGTTAATACGAATAATGGTCTTAAGACGGCTAAGTTGCAGATTTGGGACACTGGTGGTCAGGAGAGGTTTTCTTATATTCGTCCTTTGTATTATCGTGGCGCTATGGGTGGATTGTTGGTTTATGATGTGACTAAGCGGGAGTCTTTTGAACATTTGGAGAATTGGTTAGAAGAAGTTGGCAAGCACTGTCCTTCTATCCCTATGGTTATGGTCGGTAACAAGACAGATATGCCGGGTAGAGCAGTTTCTCTAGAGGAGGCTTTGGAGTACGCAATTAATCATAATATGGTATACTTTGAAACTAGTGCAAAGGAGGGCACCAATGTGGAGGCCGCATTTGGAGATCTTACCAGAATTCTGATTGATTACACTTAGTTTTTGTGACTGTTTTTCTTTTTTTGGTTATCCTTTACAAAAATCATTGACGAGAAGGCTGCCGACCTTCGCGGGAAGTATCAAAAACTGTTTATTTCCATGTTTGGTTCATTTATTGCTTTGCCTTCTGGTGTGTATATTGGTGCTTTTGGTAGTAGGTTGAAGGCATTTCTGAGGGCGAGTTGGTAGGCTCCTACGTCTAGGACTATGAGGATGTCCCCGGGTTGAGTTTTAGGAAGTTTTCGAGGCCCGGTGTTGTTTTTTGACCAAGCGAAGGCATCGTTAGAATCACAGGTGATTCCAGATATGTTGTAGTATTGTGTGGGTTTTTGGGTGGGTTTGGTAGCGTTGATTATTTCGAAGTGTTGCGCTATCCAGACCGCGTCATTGGTGTCCGTTAGAGCGCTTCCATCCGTTATTATCCAAGGGTGTTGTTGAAGTGGTTTACTTATTTCTGTTGCTTTGATTAGGAATATCATGATGTTTGCGGTTAGCCATCTTCCTGTTTCGATTATGATTGTGGGAGGGACGGTTTTGTTTTCTTGGTAGGTTTTGGTTATTTGTTGGGTGGTTTTTTTGGCGTATTCCTCGATGGTGTAGTTGGGGTTTAGGGGGTGGTTTTCTGTTTTGTAGTAGTTGACTGCGATTCCTCCGCCTAGGTTTAGGTTTTCTATAGTTGTTCCTAGTTTTTTTGTTATTTGTGTTGCGTATTGGGATAGTAGTTGTGCGTTTTGGACTAGTTTTTGGAGTTGGGTTATTTGGGTTCCTATGTGGGATTGCAAGCTCGTTATTTTGATTTTTGAGTTTTTGAGGAGCTTTATTGCTTGGGGTAGTTGTTCGGGGGGAATTCCGAATCTTGTAGCTCCACTGGGTTTTTCGTAGTTTTGGATGTGGTGGGTTAGGTTTAGGGATATTCCGGCTTCTAGTTCGGTTTTTTGTTTTTGGCAGAGGTTTTTCGCGTATTTGATTTCTTCAATGGAGTTGAAGTTGAGGGTTATGTTTCTTTCTTTTTGTAGGCTGATTACCGTCTGTATTAGGTTTTTGTCCTGCTTTTTTGAACTCCAGCTTTTTGAAGCTCCGTTGCAGATAATGTATGGTACATTTTTTAGTTGTGTTAGGGTGTATTTTAATTCGTAGATGTTTACTACTTCTATTCCAAATTTTTGGTCTACTAGGGTCTGGGCTACTTGAGGGAGGTGGTTGGCTGCTAAGGCGTAGCAGGGTTTGAAGGAGGGGTAGTTTTTAAAGGCTTCTTGAAGTCTTTGAGCATTTCTTTTTAATTGGTCTAAGCTTAGGAGGTATATGCGGGTTCCCAAGGTTTCTGCTAGTTTTTGAATGCTGACCCCTTCAAAGAAGATTTGATTATTAGTGAGTTTTAGGGGTTCTGCGTAATCTTTCTTGCCGATGTAATTTTTAGGATGAGGTGTAGACATTTGTGTGAATCTCTCCATAGTCTCCTCAATAAAAATGTGTGGATATTTGAGCAAAAATTGTAGAATTTTTTGGGGGTACGCAAGGATTCTAGATGATATTAAGTTTTCCTTAAAAGTCTAGTTTAGTTTTCTATCCATTTTCTCTCCTTTTTTGAGCTAGACTATTATTAGATTTTTTACCATAACTGTGGAGTTTTTAAGTTATGACAACATAAATATTAGAAGTCTGCTTTGCAAAACTGGTTAGTTTTAGGAAGAAGTAGGGTGAATGGTTTGTCAGCCCCAATTTGTTGTACTCTTATTTTGGCATATTTTTGGGTCTGGTCAGGTTTCGGTTTAAGTAGTGCGGAAGCCAGACTTTACGGTGTTCTGTTTGCAGCATCGTTGCTATTAATAATCGTGTTGGTCATAAAGTTCGTTTTTGTGGGGGAGAGGAGGAGTGCAGCGTGTTTTGAGAGGAGCTTATGGGTGTAGTCTTGGAAAACGCTTTTTAAAAAATGTTTTTTTGGGTTAAGTTTCGTAGGTTTTGATTACTTCAGGTATTAAGGGTATGAGGTCGGTTGCAGTTATGTGATAGCCCTTGTCTTGAACTGCTTTATCTCCAGCCTTCCCGTTTAGGAACGCGGCGGCTACTGCTGCTCTGAATGGCTCATATCCTTGGGATAGGAAGGCGACGCAGATTCCGCTTAGAACGTCTCCTGTTCCGCCTACGGACATTCCGGGGTTGCCAGTTGTGTTGATTTTTGTTCTTCTGCCGTCGGAAATGATGTCTTCGTGGGCTTTGAGGAGTATAGTGACTCCTAGCTCTCTTGCCCAGTTTCCAACTGTTTTTACTCGGTTTTTTAATTCTAAGGGGGGTGGCATTTTTTGTCCAGTTAATTGTAGGAATTCTCCTTGGTGGGGTGTGAGCACAGTTTTTGTGCCGCGGAGCATTTTATTTTCTTTTCCTAGGATTTTTATTGCATCTGCATCCACAAGTAGGGGTAAATCTCTCTTTTTTATGAGTTGAAAAATTTCAGGGATGGTTTCTATGGTTTTTTCGTGCAGTCCGAGACCCGGCCCCACAACGGCTGCGGTTGCCCAGTCTTGGATTAAGCTACTTATGAGAGGGAGGGATTCATTGTTTAACACTTCTCCCGGAAATTCTCTTACTATTAGGTCGGGGGAGAATCCCCTAATTATCGGAGCGATTTTTGAGGGCACGACAACAATTACGAGGTCAACACCAGTTCTGAGGGCGGAGAGAGCAGTTAGCGCTGGTGCGCCAGTATAGTATATGCTTCCGCCAATTATGAGAACTCTACCAAAATCTCCCTTATGAGAATGGGGACTTCTTTTTTTGATTACAGACTTCACATCTCCGGGCCCCGCTATGACCTCTGCTTCTGGGGGTATACCAATAGGCCATACTATGAGTTCGCCAGTACAGGTTTTATCTAATAGTCCGGGTTTTGCTTTGTGAAAGGTTACTGTGAGGTCGGCTTGGATCACTTTGTCGTGGATTTCGCCGCTCTCTGGATTTAGTCCTGATGGTAAGTCTACTGCTATTTTGAAGGCCTTTGCGGAGTTAAATAGGCTTATGGCGGTGGAGAAGGGTTCGCGGATTTTTCCCTCTATCCCTGTTCCTAACATGGCGTCAATCAGTATATCCGCTTTCTGGATTAGGTCTTTGATTTCCATTAATTCTGAAGAGTCCCTAATTACAGTTTTTTTTACCGTGAGAATCATTTTTTCCAACGCATTCCAGTTTTGTTTGGCCTCGGGGGTGCGAATATTTTCTGGTTGGCCTAGGAGAATTAGATGTACTTCAGCGCCGAGTGAGGCAAGGTGTCTTGCGGCGACAAAGCCGTCTCCCCCATTATTTCCTGTTCCTGAGAAGATTATGATGTTTGATTTTTCCACTTTTTTTCTTTTTATTATATTTTCTACTATTCCTCTTCCCGCGTTCTCCATAAGTAGTAATCTGGAGACTCCCAGGTACTCTGAGTTTTCGTCCGCTATTCTCATATCTTCCACGGATATAGTTTCCAAATTCTGGTCCTCCACCGCTTCTAAAATATTATGAAGGGTTGAAGTTTTAACCTTTACTTTTATTGTTAATCGCTCAAAACCTTTTTATTTCCCAGAGAGATTTTTCCCTCATGCGACAAAGAGTATTACTATTTCTAAAAAAGGTCAAGGCCTTTATTAAGGCACCCAACTTCGCGTGTACCCAGTGCGGAGAATGTTGCTCCAGGTACATGATATGTGTGACTCACAAGGATGCTTATAGAGTGGCCAAAGAATATGGGTTGGATCCTCATGATTTCTTGGATTGCATTATTCCCGAGAAAAGCGTTGAGGAAACATATAAGGGGGTTCCCAGATTCTTGGGTGAAGATGGAAAAAGGTGGGTGCTCTGCTTTAAGACCAACAATGAAAATAGCGGTTGCTGTTTTAATAATGGAGGACCCTGCTCGATTTATCCCGTTAGACCGTTGGTTTGCCGGGCTTTCCCCTTTCTCTGGAGAAGATTACTCCATGGACACAAATTTATATTCAATAGTGAAGCCTTGGAGTTCTGTAAAGGATTAGGAGCTAAGGAGAATAAGTTTGACTTTGACAGTGTAGCAAGGGACATGATTCAATCAGAAAAGGAGGATAAGGAATACGCCAAACTTGTGGAGAAATGGAATAAACTGGTGGAGGGAAAAAAAATAAAGTCTCCTTCATTGGACAGTTTTATTGACTTTTTCATGAAAACCCTCTCGGATGAGGAAAATGAGTTATAAAAACTTATATCTCTACCCTCAAAACATTTTCTTGGGACAAACAACGTCATATGAGGAGGCTGACTTCGCCCTTTTTGGAGTCCCATTCGATGGCACATGCACCTTTTTGCCCGGTGCAAGGTTCGGGCCGACAGTAATTAGGGAAGCTTCGTGTAATCTAGAATCCTTCAGTCTAAGAAGTTTCAGAGACGCTGAGGATGTCAAAATCTGCGACCTTGGGGATGTTGCTGTGGTTCTAGGGGATGTTAACCAGACACTAGATCGAGTGGAGAAAGTTGTGGGGGAATTAAAACAGGACGGTAAAAAAGGTATAATCCTGGGAGGTGAGCATACCATAACATTGGGGGCTATACGGGGATTTGGTAGGGATGTAGGAGTAATAGATTTTGATGCGCATATGGATTTGAGAAGCGAATATTTGGATCAAAAAATCTCTCATGCAACATTAATGAGGAGGGCGGTGGAAGAAGGTGTGGAAATACTTCAAATAGGGGTGAGGTCAATCTGCAAAGAGGAGTATGAATTTATTTCCCAAAAAAAGTGGAACTATGTCACAGCTCTTGAAGTGGAGAGGGAAGGAATAAAAAAGGCTGTGGACAAAATAAAAGAGTTTCAATCAAGAAAAGACCGCATATATTTGACCATAGATATGGATGTGATCGATCCCGCTTATGCTCCCGATGTAGGAAACCCAGAACCTTGTGGATTAACACCGAGCCAGCTTATAGATATTTTGGAAAATTGCGATAAAGTTGTGGGCTTTGATGTAGTGGAGGTAACTCACGGCGGACGAATAACAGCTTTGGTTGCAGCCAAAATAATTCTGGAGTTACTATGTACCATCAAGGTTCGATAATTTTTGGCTTATTGTAATTTTCAGGTTATATTTTAATCTCTTCGAGGGGCTTCATAAATCCCACTTTTTTGTGCCTAATGTAGACTTGGGGAATTCGAGCACTTTTTGCCAACTTTACAAGCAGGTCTAAACTTGGTGGTTTAATTTTTTTCAATTCGTGGCTGAAAGCATTTGCTGGCTCAAATTCTTGAAGGGTGTAACTGGCCTTTTTCTTTTCTGCTTTTGAAATGTATCCGAGTTCCCTCAAAACTTCACCAATATTTTTGAAGTATGCTTCTTCATCATTTAGGGAGGGAATGACAGTGGTTCTCAAATCGGCATATGAACCGCTTCCAAAAACAGTCTCTAGGGTCGCCATTAGGTTTTCAATCACCTTCTCACCGTCATGAAACCCCACTAGTTTGCTGTAAAGTGCTGGGTCGTTAAAGGGAGCTTTAATATCTATGGAAATTAAATCAGCACTATTTACCAGTTTTTTTATATTCTCGGGAAAGAAACCATTAGTATCAAATCCGAAAGAAAGGTTTTTTCTTTTACAAAAATTAGCAATTTCTAAAAGAACCTCAGGATAAAGGGTTGGTTCTCCGCCCGAAACTTTAACAGCCTCCACAAGTGAGCCGGCTTTTTCTATTCTCGCCAAAACTTTGGATAGTTCTACTTCCTGATTTGGGGTTACATCCAGCATTCTCCAGTTATGACACATAGGGCACCTAAAGGAACACCCCGCCACAAAAATCACCATGGCAGGTTTTTGGGGGTAATCAATGGTACTAATATCCAAAATTCCGTAGACATATGCCTTCATCGAAACCACCGGTTGACGGTAACTACAGAAAAATTCTTTAAGAACATAAAACATTCCTAAACAATTAATTTAAAATAGTTATTTAAATATAATAGATTCCCCATTAAAACTAAGAGAAAAAGGAGAACCATGGAAGATGAGCAAACACAAAAATATATACCAATCCGCACAGTTTACAACTATGGACTCAAAAAAGCGAATCACCCTCCCCGAAAAGGTGTGTGAGGTGCTGAACATCAAAGAGGGTGCAAGATTTTTAGTGGTAGCAGATAAATCAAAATCCAAAATTATGCTGTACCCCATAATTATAGGGGAAGATAAATTTGCAGAGTTATACATGAAACTCCGAGATATTCCGGGTGTTCTGGGAAAAGTGGCAACCGAGCTTGGAAAAATGAACATTAACATCGAATCTAGCATAATTACACCCAGCGTAGAGAAAATAAGCGATTTTAATGCAATAATCAACTGTAAAAACTGTAAACTATCACTAGTGGAAGTAGAGGAAAAACTAAAAAAACTGGAAAACACCATAGAAGTTGAAATAACACCCGTCGAATAAAAAAGAGAAATTTAGAAAAATTGAGTTTGCCCCCATGAGGGTTAAAACAATAATTAATTCAGCAAAAGTAAATAATTAAAACAAAAATTCTCCTCAATACACTTTTTATCGACTGTTTAAGAATTTACAAGACGAGGTTCAATAGAGAAGGCTTATTCAGAAATATGTAATCCATAGTACACTATCGATATACCTACCAGAACTACTAAAGGACTAATTAGGTCGAAAATCTGTAAGCTTAGTATGCTAGCGAGGCTGGTAGAGATTCCCCCAAAGAGTAAGGTTGATAAGAATCCTGCGAGGAAGAAGAGAATTCTTCTTTTCAATATGCCCTCGGAGGCTCTGTAGACTTTTATTAAGTAATGGGATAATACACTTAAACCTACTGCTAGAACAATTAGAAGTACCAACACGAGGAGGTCTGAGAAGGCTGTGTCTGGCGGCGCCACATCTAGAATCACTATGGATCCTGGAAGCCACACCACTATCATAGGCAAAGTAACGTACAGTATTATGGGTCTGGTGGCTTTAAGGTATCGAATCTGAATTTCTCCATAGTTAAGGCCCACGGCAACTATAAGCAGTAGACCTAAAGATATCAAAATGAAGCTCAACATGAACTTTTGTCCAATTATTAAACCCGTAGCGTTTATGAAAAGTCCTAGGTTAAAGCTCGCCGCAGCTGCAGCTATTCCCATATAGAAGGCTGCAAAAATTTTGTTAAGCCAGTAATCAGGGTTCTTCTTATAAACTTTGTAACCTAGAATCAAACTAATGATCGAAACAAACAAAGCTACAGCGAATTGTATGTAGTCCAGAGAAGTACTCTCAAGGGGAAGTATCAATTTGATGCTCTCAGGCATTAACAGGTTCAGTATTGAGGGGTAAAATACTTTAAGAAAAGGCAATACGGGGACTAGGGAGGGTATGAAATAAGCTATAATAAGCAATTCTACAAAAGACGGCATTGTAGATTCCACCACATTAAGTTCTCAGGAAAATAACCACTATTTTTCGTCTAAAGTACCGATTTCCCTCAAATTAATTTTTCCCCAGCCCGGAATGTATAGATTAATTTCCATTTCTTCTCAGAAAGAAGCATTTATAGAATCTTCTCAGCCTGAGCCTAAAAAATGATTAGAATCACATTATTTCGCATCATCTGTTATGAAAATATGTATGTTAAAGCGTTTAAGATGAGTAAAACTGTTTTTACAGCGATAAGTTGCCTGAAGATGCTTACAAATTTCGTAAAAATATGGGGAAGCTGTTTGCAAAATATATTTTTATAAAACAAGAGTGGTTAGTGCTGGTGTATTTTGGAGTTTCTTATACTTTTAGTTACAGACAATATTAGCTCAGTCTTGCATATCGCATCGAATGTTTTCGTGTGAGTACCATATCTCAAAAATTTTTTAATGTCCTCAACCTCGTCTAAATCGAGGATTACCCTAGGCGAACGGTATATTTTGGGTTCTATATTCTTTTTTCGAGTTTCCTCGACGTGTGCTTGGAAGCTGTTTTTCCCAAATTTTGGTTCAATAACATTGGGAGGAGACCTATAGAGTATGTTTGTCCCGCCGTTTAGGGAAGGAGAAATAATTACTGTCCTCTCCGATTTTGCCATTGATATGATTTCTTCAATGTCTCGAGATGTGATTAAGGGAAGGTCGGCGGGAATAACCAGAGTAGCTTCCGCATTCATTTCCAAACTGTATTCTGTGGCTTCGACTATTGCCTGATTTATTCCTCTCGGCTTTTCCTCCAGAAGTAGAATAGCTTTTTTGGGGATTATTTCTTCTATTAATTTATCCGAAGTTACCACGACGAGTTTACTTACTTTTTTGGAGGAGGACACAGCAGAAATGACATCGGAAAGCATAGCTAGTACCAATTGCTTCCTTTGGGTATCAGAAATCTGGTCAGCTAACCTTGACTTAGATTCCTTCAAACCTTTAAAGGGAATAACAACATGTACTCTCAAGGTTATCCCTCATACATAACAGTACAAATTAACCGAAATTCAAATTAGAAATTTTCCACATCCTTCTTTGCAGGGTCTCCTCAACCTCCTGTGCGAGCCTTCCAACCAACCGAGGATCATTAAGAGTATATCTTGCAACTGAAACCACCCGCGCCCCAGCCTCAATCATTCTTAGAGCAGTACTTGGATCAGTGACAGAATTGTTTCCAATTAGAAACACTTTACTTTTTTTTGAAATATTTCTAATGACTTCCAAGTCCGCCTCGGAGTAACCCGGCTTCATAGCATCTACGTGAAAAGCGTCCACTCCCAAGGAATCCAAGTTTTTCGCCAAGGCTACGTCGTCCACCACATTTGCGCGCCACTTCACTATTAAGGGCAAATCCAATACTTTTTTCAGACTTTTAATCCATTCTTTGAGTTTGTCAAGGTTTAGGAGCAATGCTTGACCTCCGCCCAATTGTGTTATCTCATGTTGCCTACAGTGAGCGTTAAGCTCGAGGGCGTCTGCACCACTATTTTTAACGAGTTCTCCCGCTCTCAGCAGTCCTTCTAGTGTTGCCACCCTCACATTTACCGCTACTGGGGCACCGCCCCTTTTTGCAGTTTTGACTTCTCTGAATAAAAAGTTTTCTAAATCGCAGAGTTCCACATAAAACTCGCTTCTGCCCCTATTCTTAATTTCCAAGCCAGCTTTAATTGTTTCAGCATCAAAGTTTATTCCTCCCAGTACAACCATGCCAGCGCCGGCTTTAGCAGCTTCAAAACAGAACTTACCATCGCAAACGCCAGCCATGGCTGCCAAAACCACATGGCTCTTAACACTTACCATTATCCGGCCTCTAAATTTTCATTCTTTCCATAACCAGTTTAGCAAGATTTACTTTATCCTCCTCACTCCTCATTATAATATTTGTGCAAAAAACACTGATACCCAAATCTTCTATCCTCTCAGTGAAGGCTTGGTCACTTGCGTCTATAAATATTTCATCTATGATACCTTGATAAATGCTAGCCACTCCGAAGGGAGACACTTCAACACCTATACCCCTCAACAAGTTTCCCGCCGGTCCACTAACCGGCCCACCACCTATTATGGGACTAATGCAGATTCTCTTAACCTTAACCTCCTCCAAGGCTTTCTTTATCTTGGATACGCCAAGAATTGGCCCTATACTGGTAACGGGATTGCTTGGACCAATGATTATTCCCTCAGCCTTTTTTATTGATTCCACAACTCCTGGGGCTGGCTTAGCCTTTTCTATTCCATCTAAAATAACATCTAAAACCTTATCTTCACCTTTTCTCTTAACCCAAAACTCTTGGAAGTGAAATTTTCCTTTATCAGTTTTAACAAAAGTGGTTACTTTATCATTAGACATGGGCAGAATTTTTACCCGTATATTAAAGGCTTTACACAGCGAGGCGGTGGCATCGGACAAAGGGTAACCCTTTTTTAGTAATATAGTTCTGTGTAGGTGGGTTGCTAAGTCCCGATCCCCAATGGAGAACCAGTCTGGGTAACCATACCTTTTCATCATACTTAAAAAGTGAAAGGTATCACCCTTTATTCCCCAAAACCTGTTTTCATCCAGAAGGCCAGCCAAAAGGTAGATAGCAGTATCAATGTCTGGGCTAATGTATAGTCCCTGCCATTCAAAATCATCTGCAGTGTTGACTATGAGGGTTACTTCCTCAGGCTTCATAAAATTGAGAAAACCTTGGGTAAGTTTTAGGCTGCCTGTTCCTCCTGAGAGTACCGTTATCATTTTTCCACACTCTTATCATCGAAACATGTCCTTCTCACGTGTCCTTAATAAATCTTTTATGCTTCCTTCACCTTCAATATAGTCGAAACCCCTTATTATGACCACTGGGATTCCTTCATTAGCCTCACCCATAACGAGCTCCGCAGCCGAAGCCAACTCATCCGCGATTCCCACCAGTGTAGATTTCAAAGTATAACCAAAAAGATCAACATCACCTCTTCTGTCCCAAACAGGTTTCATTCCAGATACACCAATCGCAACATTGATGGCGCCCTCCCTGAAGGGGCGACCATGGGTGTCCGAAATTATTACCGCCAGTTTGACTCCAGTTAACTTTTCCAATTCTTTCCTTAACTCTCTGGCAGATTTTTCCGGATCTCTGGGCAGGAGAGAAACAAAGTGTTCGCCCGGCATGTTTGATTTGTCTACACCGGAATTGGCGCAAATAAAACCGTGCTTGGTTTCTGTTATTATGGCGTGCTCCATTCTAATAATTTGTTTCGCCTCTCTAAGTATAACCTCAATCTGACGGGGATCCTTTTCAAATCTCTCAGCTATTCGCATGGCAAAGTCGGATGGCACTACTGTATTGAGATCAACCACACTGCCCTCGGCTCTAGAAACTATAGTTTGAGCAATAACAAAAACGTCCTTGGCTTTAATTTCTATGCCCTGTGCTTTAGCCGCTTCTACAATAAGTTTCGCAATGTCATCGCCTTCCTTAACTATAGGGATTCCTTTTAGACCTATAATGTGAATCATATTTTCAATCCTCTAAAAATTAAAAGCAATTAATGAAAAAACGCAAATTAAACCAACCGAAACTGAATAAGGAAATTTCAAGGTTCATAATGTTAATAGAACAGATTTAGAACACCCACTTAAAAACTCTTTTGTGGAAAAACAGACTCTCAAAAATTTTCATTTTTTGTGCCACAAGTTGGCGATAGAGATTTAGTCGGCTTTTGGAAAGATTTTTGAATTATGATGTGCTTTTTAACACCACTATTTGAGGCGGTGTTATCTTTGAGGCGCCCTCTTAGGAAGCAACTCTCACTTACGTTTCCCGTCCTGCGTGACGCGGTTATCATGTTCCTCCTATCCTACGAGAACAAAGTCTACTCCGAAAAGAAGCCCTGCCCTAAGT
>JAHAWU010000198.1 GCA_018383815.1 Candidatus Jordarchaeia archaeon
CCATAGTTCTGGTCGTTTCTGACCATGGAGCCAAACAGATGAAGGGCGCCTTTTGTATTAATCAATGGCTGATGCAGGAAGGCTACCTAAAAATAAAAGGCAACCCCGAAAGAGGTGCAAGGCTAGAAGACACCCAAATTGATTGGAGCCAAACCAAGGCTTGGGGATGGGGAGGTTACTATGCCCGAATATTCATAAATGTGGAAGGAAGAGAACCCCAAGGAACAGTAACTCCAGAGGACTATGAAAAAACATTAGGCGAATTAGCAGAAAAATTAAAACAGATTCGTGGACCTAACGGCGAAAAGCTTGACAACAAGGTCTATAAGCCAGAAGAAATCTATGAGGAACTTAACGGTGACTCTCCTGATCTAATAGTATATTTTGACGACCTATACTGGAGGTCGGCAGGAACAATCGGATACGAGACCCTATACTTGTCAGAAAACGACACTGGGCCAGATGACGCGGTACACTCAGAGTATGGAATATTTATACTCTATGTCCCCACAAAAAAATTAGGCTTAGAACTCGAAAACATTAACATTCTTGATGTAGCTCCCACGGTTCTAAACATACTGGGAATACGAGTTCCAAAGGAAATGCGGGGTAAAATAATAACTTGGTGATTTTTATGAGAAGTGGTTTCGCTGTTTGGCTCACAGGATTACCTGCGTCTGGAAAAACCACCATAGCTCTAGCCCTGGAAAAGGCTCTAAGAGAAAGAGGCCTAAATGTGGAAGTTCTTGATGGGGACGAGGTTAGAAAAAATCTCAGCCCAGACCTAGGATTTACCATAGAGGATAGAGAAATCCACGCGAAGAGAGTTGCATATGTAACCAAACTATTGGTTAGGAACGGAGTAGCTGTAATAGTGGGCTTAATCTCGCCCTTAAGAAACTTCCGTGAACACGCCAGAAACCAGATAGGAAATTTTGTTGAGGTCTGGGTAAAATGTCCCCTGGAAGAATGCATAAAAAGAGACCCAAAGGGTCTTTACAAAAAGGCGCTAAAGGGCGAAATAACTGACCTAACAGGAATCCAAGACCCCTACGAAGAACCGCTAAACCCAGAAGTCACAGTTGACACATACAAAGATAGCATAGACGAAAATGTTAACAAAATACTCAAAAAACTGGAGGAACTAGGATACATTCCACCAAAAATTGAAGACACCTCATAGGCGATGCGGTTCACTAAAATTTGAAACCAAATTCCATTGAAAATCATCTCAAAAAGTGTTTCTACCCCCATTTTCCTATACATCCTTTAAGGGCATCAGCTGCCTCTCTAACATTTGATTTAAACTTGTTAAAACACCGTTAAGAATGTTTAAGAAAAATGTTTATTCTTCCCCCTTTTTGAGACTCTTAACCTCTCTTCCTACTCCAACTAAATGGAAGCTTATCGCTTACGGTAAAACTAACTAAACTCCCGCAGTCATTTTTGAGGTTTTTCGTATACTTGCTGTGTTGCATAATTTTACTTTTTTAAGTAGGTTTATTAGGTTGTTGAAAATTTTTCAAATTAACAATGTAAAATTATAAAAAATTCATTAGAATATATAAAGAAATTGAAAAAATGAAAATTGTACAACACAGCACGTATACTAAGTGGGCTAAATAATCCAATTCTTTATGTTTACTACTTTAGCATCAACATTAAGAGGTTATAAAAAGCTATTCTGATGGATTTATGGCAAATAATTTATTAACCCCCCTTAACAGAATTTCTACAAAAGCTTTCTCACCAGTTGTAAAAAAGGTTGTGGAAGGTTGAGGGCGTTAATACCTGCTGCGGGGCGTGGTACCCGTCTAAGGCCTCAAACAAATACGAAACCCAAATCTTTGCTCCGTGTAGCGGATAAACCCCTCATAGGTCACATTCTAGACAATTTGAAAACAACTAAAATCCAGGAAGTAATAGTAATCCTGGGTTATATGAAGGAGCAAATCACAGAATACCTCCAGAAGAACTATTCAGACCACTTTAAATTCCTCTTTGTTGAGCAGGAACCCCGCTTGGGACTGGGGCATGCTGTCTATGTGGCAAAGGAACAGGCAATTGATCAGCCTCTTTTAATCGTTCTTGGGGATATGATATTTCTGCAGACCTATGAGGATATGCTTCAAAAACACCGGAAAAATGGGGAATGCGCAGCCTCGATAGGAGTAAAGGAGGTAGACCAACCCCAACACTATGGAAACGTAAAGATAAAAAATGGAGACATCACCCAACTGGTCGAAAAACCCACAATTCCCCTGTCAAATCTGGCAATATCAGGAGTCTACATTATAAATGACACTCCACTACTTTACAAGGCTTTGGAAAAAATAATTGAAGAAGAACCCCAAACCGGGGAGTACCAATTAACAGACGCCCTGCAAAAAATGATTGACTGGAAGGCCCGCCTAAAAACCTTCAAAGTGGAACAGTGGTACGATTGTGGAAGAAAAGACACCCTACTTGAAGCAAACAGAATCATACTCCAAGAAAAACACAACAACCACATAAAACTCACACATAGCAAACCGATAAACAGCATAATAATACCACCAGTAGCAATAGCAGAGGAATGCCAGATAGAAAACTCTGTAATAGGGCCACACGTATCAGTGGCTGAATGCACAAAAATAAAAAATTCAATAATAAAAAACACTATAATCGGCTCACACGTACAAATCGAGAACACCAACTTAACCAACACCCTTGTTGGAGACGAAGCCATAGTCAAAGGAACACCATTAGAACTAAACGTAGGGGACCACGCAACAATACAAATGAAATAAAGAAGATACACCATCTTAAAAAAATAGCACCCTTCCACGAGGTACTCTAGTGAAACCTCTTTTGTATCCCTTGCATTACTTATAATAACTGTAGTACACTTTGCTCTCCAACACTTTCCTCATATACATGATATTTCCCTGAAAAACATATTTTCATACTTCTGAAACGCGGAGCTCGTATGTTAATTTATCTGAAACTAAGCGTATGATTGTTTATCTGGAATGTGGGATTGTATGACTGGTTGTTCAAGGGCATCCCCCTTTTTGTAGATTCTTTTGGAAGAAGACTTCTCCTTACGATTAACTATGTAAAAAGCCTCAATGCAAATATTTTTTAAATCACTTAAACTATTGGAAGAAACGACTAATTAAAACATTTGTAATTTGTTTTTAGCTAATGGTGTTTGGATTTGAAGGTCTTATTGCTCGGTATAGATGGGGCTACTTGGAACGTAATTTTGCCACTTGTCGAACAAGGGAAGCTTCCCACATTTAAACAGCTGATAGAGAATGGCGTGTGGGCAAATTTAGAAAGCACTATTCCGTTCCTGTCCTCTCCGGCTTGGAAATCTTATTCTACAGGTAAAAACCCGGGGAAGCTGGGTTTGTTTGGTTGGTGTAGGTTTGATATTAAGAATCTCGAATTAAGGGTCAATGTTAACACACCCTCAAGAACTCCAGAAATTTGGGATTACCTAGGGGAGCATGGTTTAACTTCAGGGGTCGTAAACCTTCCACTTTCGCTTCCCCCAAAAGCGATTAGGGGCTTTATAGTTTCTGGTCCTCCTATGTTTGATTCTTCAGAGTATACCTTCCCAAAGGATTTGAAAAAGGATTTGGTTGAAAAATTTGGTTATAGAATAAATCCTAGTGCCTACAGTTTTGAACCCAAACAATTATTATCCAATAAAAGGATACTGGCTCAGGAAGTGGAAGAGCTTATAAAAAAGAGGTTCAAAGCAGCTAAATATTTAATTGAACTTTATTCACCCGACTTTTTTCAATTGACCCTTTTTTATACTGATGTCATACAACACTTTTTTTGGAAGGAGATGGAAACCAAAGATGAAAAATTTGGGCAGGTAATCGAGAAAATTTGGGAAACAATCGATAAAGAGATTGGAAGTCTAATAGCTTCGCTCAAGGAGGATACCAACATTTTAATAATGTCTGATCACGGGTTCACTGGTGTGAAGGCAACGTTTTACCTAAACACTTGGTTCTTGGAAAAAGGATACCTCAACTTATCCCTCATTGATGTACTCCTAACTAAATTGAGGTTATATGCTAGAAAAACATCACAATCCTTCAGCAGATTGAGACTTGGTGGGCTTAGTCGACTAATGCCCCGAAGGAATTTAATCCGCCTCCTTTTAAGGATAAGCTCTAGAGAAAGCTCCAATTTACTGAATCAAGCAGACTGGGCTAAAACCAAGGCTATCAGTGTGGGTGAATGTGGAATATTTCTAAATCCGAATCTCAACCGTGAAGAATATGAGAAGCTGAGATTGAAGCTAATGAAAGAAATAAAAACGATAATAGATCCCAGAACTGGGGAGTACTTAGTAGCCGATGTTAAGAAAAAAGAAGAGATATATCATGGTGAACATATGGACTTTGCTCCAGATTTAGTGGTTGTACCGAATGAGGGTTACCGTGTTTATGATAGTTTGATGAGGGGTGTTTGGGACTTTGAGAATAGGGTGTGGTCCGCTTATCATACGCTTCACGGAGTATTCCTGGCCTGCGGCCCAGACATCAAGAACTGGGGGAGAATCGGAGACGTGAAAATCTATGACCTCGCCCCCACCATACTGCACATGTTC
>JAHAWU010000059.1 GCA_018383815.1 Candidatus Jordarchaeia archaeon
TGGGTGGGTTTTTCCCCAGCGGGTATGGGGTAGGTTTAGGCTTGTTCCCAGAGGTCGGGTTATTATGAGGGCGGTTAGTAAAGCATAAATGGGTAGAGCGAGAATAAACAACTGGAGTAGTTCTTCGTTCATTTTTTTCACTCATTAGTTACTTGTAGCGAAGGACTACTCCAATCTTTCGGTTCAAACCTGCACTAAAAACTTTTTACGCCCAATTTTACATTGTTAATTTGAAAAATTTTCAACAACCTAATAAACCTACTTAAAAAAGTAAAATTATGCAACACAGCATAATCCTAAGAAAATTAACAATTTTGCAGACATCGACAAAAATATATTATAATACTCCCCTAAGAATAATACACAAACAGGATAACACAATTATCCCAATTAGTTTTTAAGGCAACCACACCAACACTGAAGGGAAGCAACACCTTGAAAAAGCCCAGGAAGACAACAAAAAAGCTCACCTTGCTAGTATTAATAACTCTAATCTTCACGACCACCGTAATCCTCACATTAAACCAACCGCCCCTAACTCAAAACACACTAACAACGCCTATACAACAAAACAACACAACCACCCAAAACCCAAAAATAGGAACATCACTCCAAAAACTACTACAAACCTCAGACCCCGCATCACAGTGTGAAATGATAATATTCTTCAAAGAAACAATCAACCACACCCAAGGAATAAACCTACTCAAAAGCTTGGGAGACTTCGAAATCATATCAAACTACACCATACTCAACGGCGTTTGCATAAAGGCACCAATAAAAATGGCTGAAACCATCGCCCAACAAAGCTACATACAATCCATATCCCACAATGGAAAAATAAAACTAGCCGACCACCACATAACCACAAAAGAAATCCAAACCAAAGACACTAACGTAAATTATGCGATAGGGGCCACCACACTCCAAAATCTATATAATTTGAATGGAACAGGAGTTGTCGTCGCAGTCCTAGACACTGGAATCAACCCCCACATCTATCTAGACGGAAGCCGAATAGTTTACAATGAAAGCTTTGTGCCCGGAGAAAACTACACAGACTTAAATGGTCATGGAACAGCCGTAGCCGGAATAATCGGAGCATCATCTAGTGATGATGCTAAGGGTGTTGCACCAAATGTCACTTTCCTAAACTTAAAAGTATTAGACAAAACTGGGGAGGGAAAAGAAGATTGGCTAATAAGTGCGATAAATGAAGCACTGAGTACAGGTAACGTAACACACCCTCATCCTAAGGCGGACATTATATCGTTGTCTTTGGGTAGCACGGAGGGTAGTTCCAATGATGCTATGTGTAATGCTGTCAACGAGGCTTGGGAAAATGGTGTTATTGTAGTAGCCGCAGCCGGCAATGAAGGTGGAACTATTTGGAGCACCTATTATGAAACCATAAATTCTCCGGGGCTGGCAGCCAAAATCATAACAGTTGGCTCAGCAGGAGGATTTGGCTACACCTCTATATCTTCCTTTTCAAGTCGTGGACCAACAGATGACAAAAGAGCCAAACCGGACATTGTAGCGCCAGGGGAAAATCTAATCACTCTTTCAAATGATGGTATTCGTATCCGAAGTTTTAGTGGAACTAGTGCTTCTACGCCTGTGGTGTCTGGTGCCATAGCTCTGTTGCTTGACAATAACTCTAATGTGTCTTGGGTTTCTCCAAACACTGTTAAGGCTGCACTTATGGTGACTGCAAAGGATCTAGGACTGAACCCCTTCTCGCAGGGAGCGGGACTGATAAATATTTCTAGGGCATACGAGTATCTAAACGATTATTACATCAATGGAGCTAACAGCACACCACCACTGATTATTACTCCCATTAG
The DNA here is from genome assembly GCA_018383815.1 of Candidatus Jordarchaeia archaeon. Classification (GTDB taxonomy): domain Archaea; phylum Asgardarchaeota; class Jordiarchaeia; order Jordiarchaeales; family Jordiarchaeaceae; genus Jordiarchaeum. Next base: position 1,848 of record JAHAWU010000059.1, read on the forward strand.
GGCTATTAGTGAGCCGATGACGATTAACGAAGTATACCCCACAATTCTTAATTTAACCATTGTTGTGGGAAACATCACTCAAAAATCCATAATTAACGCAATATTCAATGTAAGTGGCAATGCCAGCATATTCACAACAGTACCCTCTACACTTTACAGTTTGAACGATACTCAAATTTTTGTGGAAATCAGTTTTCTTGCTCCTCCCGGAGTCCCTATAAGCGAGTTTGTGGGGAATCTCACATTTGTTAACAGTAGTGGAACTGGAGATGTGCTGTTCGTTATTCCCCTGTCTATACCTAGGACTGTGCCTCTTTGGGTTTATTTGTTGCCTACCTTCTATGGTAGGAGCCAAACAGAGAATCTTTTAGCTGTAGGAAGTATTTTCGGAGTTGCAGCTATTACCATTATTGGCCTGGTTGCCATCGCGTGGGCTAAGCGTAGAAAACCTGAGGCTCCGCCTACACCAGAATATTTTGGGATTGATTGGGATTTGGGTCTTCCACCGCGACCTCCTGAGGGCTTCTAAACTCCCCTTTTTTGTTTATCATCCAAATTTAAAATTATATCAATACTCAACTGGTCATTTGTGATCTACGGTAAGTTTTTCTATAGGGTTCTCAAAAATTTTTGTAGAGGGTTTTACTTTATGATTTTTGGAAAAGTGGTAGGAGATCTTCTGAATTCCGAATATTTGAAGAAGTTGGAGGGTTATCCTTCTCATAATTTTTCTTTAGTGGTCAAGAGAAGTAAAAATAGTAGGCGCGACCATTGCCTTAGGGTGGGTTACCTGAGCTTTTTTCTATGTAAACTTTTGGGTGGGGATTTTAGGGTTTGTGCTAGGGCAGGCATTTTGCATGATTTGGGTTACGATCGTCAGAATGTGCATAAATCTCTAAAGCAAATCTTTGGGCATGCTAGGAAAGGCGCAGTCATAGTGCAAAAAATGGGGGAGGACGCAAGGATTGTTGAAGCTATAAGGACTCACATGTTCCCAATAGGAGGCGTCCCAAGAACCAAGGAATCCTTCATTGTATGGTTCGCAGATAAGCTAGATGGGCTTTTTGAAATTTTCAAACTCTCAAAACTAATAGAAAAGACCCTCAAAAATAATATATGAATGAGCTACGCTTGTTAAAAGCATAGGACACCCTTCTTTTATCAGTGTTTTTATAGTGGTTTTAAGGGGAAATTTTCAGCCGGGGAATGGAGTTAATGTGTTGTTTCTTGTTTTGGGTGAGCTTCCAGGGATTATGCTTCTAAAGGAGATAATAATGTTTTATTCTTTTAGTTCTGCGTAAACTTCTTTTATTATAGACCACACTTTTTTGGGGTTTTCAGATTGCACCATGCTTCCCTCACATGCTCTATATGCCCATGTAAAAATTGAATCTACGTCGGTGTTTCCGATTATTCTTCCTGCTTCTCTCACTTCTTCTTCTTTTCCTGCGGGAATTAGGAATCCTTGAATCCAGAGCTGAGATTTTTTACCATACTTCTTAGCAATCTCAACTGTTTCTCGTGAGGCTTGGGATACGAAGTCCATATCCTTCCGCGCAACGCTCCAGTAGGGGTCTGTTCCGAAAACATCTATTTCCTTGATAGAGCAAACTTTTTCCCAGCTTACACCCTGTTCCTCAGCGGTGTAGAAGGGCATAAGACACACGGTGACCGATTTTTGGGGGTCTACCTTCTTCACCAGTTTAGAGGCTTGTCTTAAGAAGTCCAGAATAGATTCTTCTTTGAATTCGAAAACATCCTCGTTGGCCTTGGGAGGCATGTCATAGCCGTATTTCTCTCTAAAAAGCTCCCGGCACTTTGGGCAGACACAACTGTAGATTTCCCTGGAACCCGTGATAATGTAATGTGGTTCGTCCCAGAAGAATCCGTCAAAAACTTTCTCGCCGGCCAGCTTTGAAACAGCATCAAAAAAGTATTTTCTAAACCCTTCAGTGTTAAAACAGGCGCCAACAAGGGGAAATGGGATTTCCTTGCTTAGCACTTGGCGGTAATTCACATTGTCTTGCAGGAAAACTGAGGGCGCCTCGCCTCCAAAAACTTTTCCAAAAGCCCAAAGGTTCACATAAACCTTCAATCCCAATTCTTTAGCCTTTTGCGCAATTGTAATCACGTTGGAATACCAAACTTGATAATCATATTCACTCACAGCCAACAAAACCGCGTTACAATTATGCTCCATCATCTCCAAAAAATCTTCTCCAGCCCTATCAGGAAAATGGAAACCATAATATGCAACACCCAACTCCTTAACCATATCACCACCACTTAGTAACCAAAAATTTGTCTCAAGAAACATTCGCAGTAATCAAAACATTTGACTATACCTTCATAACTTTTGCCCTAAATATTATACGACGTTTAAAAATAATAACTCTAAAAAGACTAACAAAAATAGACATTCCTAAGAATCATTACTTTGTTAATGGTTTAAACTATAAATTAATTGGAGATACCCTCGAGTTACTCAACCATATAAACGAGAGGTTTTTATTGTAAAAAGCGGAGGAAAAAAACGAGGCGTCCCCTGATGAAGTACGTTTTCACGCTGGCAGGCGTGCATGGTTCTGGAAAAACTACAATTTTTGAGATAATAAAAAATAAGTTTAGAAATTGGATTTTTTTTCCAGATCACATAAACTCCCCCAGATACCCCTTTGGATCCCCTGATAAGCAAATCGCCTTCCGGGCAGAATTATGGTTCCTTGAACAGATGATAAAGAGAAACGAAAAAATTCGAAGCCTCAGCGAAGGCATCATTTTCTGCGACAGAAGCCCATTATGCCTACTTAGCTACTCCTACGCCCTATGCACCGAAGAAGATTACCAAACAATAGAACACCTATATAGGGCAATTAAATGGGAAGAAAACACAATTTTCTATCTGCAAGGAAGCCCAGAGAAAATAGTACAGAGAATTATAAACAGGAAGGAACAACATCCCAAAGAGTGGAACGAAACTGATAGAACCTACATTGAAAAGGTATTAGAAGGCTACGAAAAGGTATTCAAAAAATTCAATCCAAACGTGGTTCGCATCCAAAACGAGGGAGATGTAAACAGATCAGCCCAAGAAATAATTAACAAAATTAAGGGAATTACATCAACTTGACTCCCAAAAACGCACGGAATCAGCCTGACAATGCTGAACCAGTCTGGTTTCCGTTCTCAAAATTTCCTAAAACTGTGGAAAAATAAGGGTTTAAAAGGAGGAAAGTCAGGGAAAAAGCTAGGAAAAGTTAAGTTGTCAAGTTAGAATAAAAATTGTTTTTGATGTGGAAAAAATAGGAGAGAGGTCGGGTGGGGTGGCCGTTATATGGAGGGGGATTTATTGAGCTTCGCTTATAGTAAGGCTTTCTAAATAACTGACCAGGTGTTCAAGGTCGTCTGCGTATATCCCTTCCCCTTTCCTATATATTATGAATGAGCCCTTGGAATTAAAGAAGCAGGTTAGCATCTGTCCTGAAGGCAGAGAATAGGTTCCCCTGAGGGTCTGGATTTTCCCACGTTGTCTTTTCCTAAATATTAGAATCTCAGGGGCACGCTTAATAGCCTCGCCTCTGATTTCTAGAGAGTTCAGGTAAGGATTTTCCAGATTCGAGATGGTTACCGTTGAAACTTCCTTTGCCTTTCTCATCAGTTTATCCATCGCCTCATCGCTTAGAGTCATTGGATCTGCTTTGACTCCAGTGATCTCAATTGTTTTCGCCACGCTCCTCTTAGCTGCAAGATAACTGCCTCGTAGCTCGATTACTCCGGAATTGTAGCGTACGTGTATTTCTCCTTTGTCTTGAGCCATAACTGAGACGGGTACTATTCTTCCCTTTTCGTCCAATTTGTAATAGTGGGAAGGGTAAGACACCACGTATTCCGCTTGGACTTCGCCGTTGAGTTTGCGGGGTTTAAGGAAGCCTTCTTCTGCTCCGTCGCCCCAGAGGTGTTTTTTCATGAGTTTTAAGACCTCGTCTCCATCGAGCTTTGGGTTTTGAAGTTTGTATAGTCTCACTGGGATTCCTATGCCTCTCATTTTTACGAATTCGCCGTTTTTCTTTACTCCTTCGTTGTCGCTTTTTGACATTTTCCTTTCTCCTTTAATTAAATATTTATTTGAGTAGTACTGGTCAATTTCTACTGGAAAATGTGTACTTAGAATATAAAAAAGGTATGTAACACACAAAAAATACCTCAATATTATATCTGAATCCCTAAAAACACCTCAAATGCCACTGAGAGGATAACAAATTAAAAACTTGGAGTTAAAAGCTCAATATTCAAGTAGTGGTTTTATAATTAGAATTTTTTTGGTATAATATAAGTTAAGCGATTAAATACGAAAAATTTTTAAACTATGTCTGTGTAAGGGAAAGAAGCGGTGAAAACGTGATGTGGATGGATTATTTTTTCCTGCATAACTAAGAATAGCCCTCTTTTTTTGAAAAATCCACATCCCGACTTGACCAACTTTTTTCCAAACAAAATTTTTCTGGAGTAATTTACAATGGAGAAGGTTGAAACAGTAGTATACAAATTCGGCGGCTCTGTACTAGACAGCGTCTCTAGTATTAAAAAAGTTGCAGAGCTGATAAAAAACGAAAGTCAGAGTAAAAAAAGAATAGTGGTTGTGGCATCTGCTCTAAAAGGGCAAACAGACGAACTGCTTAAAATGGCTCAACTACTGAGTAATAACTCTAGTGCTCCCAGTGATCTGGACAACTTACTATCAATGGGTGAGAGAACAAGCGTCCGCCTCATGTGTATAGCGCTTAAAGCCCTAGGTGTTGACGCTGTTCTAATAGACCCGGAAAGTGATTTGTGGCCGATATTCACAGATGATAACTATGGAAATGCTAACCCCGACTTGGAACTCACAAAGGAAGCTGTAAAAAATAAGTTAGTCCCCCTACTGGAAGAAAACAAGATACCCGTAATCTGTGGATTCCTAGGAAAGAATAGAAAAGGCCAAATCACAACCCTGGGCCGAGGGGGCAGCGATTTAACTGCAGTGCTGCTGGGAAGATGCTTAAACACTAATTCAGTAATACTGGTCAAAGACGTTCCGGGCATAAAGTCAGGTGATCCTAAAAAAGTTGAGAAAACAAGCACCGTTAAAGCTTTAGACACACTGGAAACCCAAATTTTATCCTCCTCGGGAGCCAGGGTAATCCAGTCAAAAGCCCTCCAGTACAAATCTGACGACTCAGTAATTCGCATTGTAGGTATAAGCAATGGAAAAATCACAGAAGAAGGCACGAAAATCACAGGCAAGAGTCAACCAGACCTTGAAATATCAATAATGGAAAAACCGGTTCAACTAATCACAATAATAGGAGATAATGTAACTGAACCAAAACTACTATCCACATTTTTTGAGGACCTTCATAAACAAAAAATAGAGGTATTGGGCGCAACCCTCGAATCATGGTGCATAATGCTCCTAGTCGTCGACAACCCCCAGAAAAAACCATTCAATGTGGTACACGAGTTAGTAAGCAAGAGAGGCATAGGAAAATCAGCAACATGCTACGATAACCTAAACTTAATATTCATAAAAGGACAAGACTTCGTGAAAATCCCTGGAATAATCTCCAAAATAACATTACCACTAACAAAGGAGGAAATCAACATCTACAGTCTCCTTCCCACAGCCGGCAGCATAAAAGTTCTAGTACACTCCAAAGATGGAGAAAAGGCATTAGAACTAATCAAAAACAGCTTCCAAACAAGCAAACCATCCTGACCCCACACCACCTCACATAACCTTGGGCTCCCCTCAAACTTCATAGGAAATCCTCCACACAAAACAGATAAAACATTCAAACTCTTAGAGCTCAGTAGATACTTCTTAAGTTCTATACCCTTGCCTCTAAAAGGCTCCCTTCCCCAATCCTCCAAGCATCCCAAACCGGCTTTTAAGCAGGAACAGCTTAAATACCACAAGAGCTCATATTTGTAGTCCCGCACTAAGTAAACTTTGCGATTCATTCAATCCACATAACAGTGGAAGTTATCAATAATTATTATCACCTCGAATTCATTTTCCAAAATAATCATTTCGCAACCAAAGTTATTGAAAAAAGAAAAAATTCATTACCAAAAATAATAATTTTTAAATACAAAATAATTCACTAAGAAACCAAAAATAAGCGGCTATCTAGCAAAAATTAACTATTAGAAAAGTATAAATAAGAAAATAACAATATTAAACTAAAGAAAAACTCATATTCATCCCAAAATTAAAGAACCAAAATAACTCCCTCTCACAAAAATCAAGCTCACCCATGCGACTAACGCGAGGAGGGAGAAAAGGGAATTATGTGGGCGCCACCACGGGAAGGCCCCCGCACAATTCCCTTTTTATTCCCTATTACCAACGGTTCTGTGGTTGGCCCTAGGGGAGGTTCTGTTTTTAGAGATCTAAACCTCATAGGTTTTTGGATTTTTTAATGTTTCCGGTGTTTATCTTGAAGTCCTTATAGACCAAGTGTTGTTTTTGGTTCCTGTGAGGGGAAACCAGATGCCTTAAGTTTTTTCGGTGTTTGCTTTAATGTTTTTGTTTGTTGCTTCCTTTTTCGTTGTATTTTTGTCTTTTTCCTTGAAAAGGTGATTTAAATTAGTTCTATTTTTCTTTAGGTTAATTTATAGGCCTTATTTCCGAATTTAGAGCTCAAAAATGGTGGCGGGCATCGTAGTGTGAACTTTATCGGTAAAGGGATATGTTTTTTTAATGGGCACACTTCAAGTTTAAAACATACCAATCCCTTATTTGTGCATATTATCTGGGGTTGAGATTTTGCATATTAAAGGCCAAAAAGTTTTGGTAACTGGCGGAGCCGGCTTCATCGGAAGTCATCTGGTCGACAGATTGGTTAGTGTGGGTTGCGATGTAACTATTCTGGACGATCTCTCTAATTCCACTACTGAGTATATTAAGGACCATCTGAGTAGAAACCGCGTGGATTTTGTTGAAGGAGATGTTAGAGATTTTGAAACTGTGGAAAGCTGTATGGATGGCTGTAGCATTGTTTTTCACTTTGCAGCTCAGTATGACGTTCGGAGGAGTGTTTCAGACCCATTGTATGATTTTAGCATCAATGTTAAAGGAATGATTAATATCCTTGAGGCGATGCGAAGGAGGAATGTTCTAAATCTGGTTTTTGCTTCCAGCGGTGGAACCCTGTATGGATTGGCTGAGGCTATTCCCACTCCCGAGACCTACCCTCTGCAGCCTATTAGTCCCTACGGGGCGGCGAAGGCGGCTTCCGAGATGTATATTTCTGCGTACTGTGCGTGTTATGGTTTCTGCGGGGTATCTCTAAGATACGCTAACATTATCGGGCCCAGGAGTTCACATGGAGTGATTTTCGACTTTTATCAAAAGCTAAAGAAGGATCCCAAAAGACTTGAAATATTGGGCGATGGAAACCAGAGAAAATCTTACATGGATGTTTCAGAATGTGTCGACGCCTCAATTTATGTCACAGAAAAGGCTGAAAAGGGCTTCAATGTTTTTAACATAGGCTCCGAGGAGTGGGTCACTGTAAACTACATAGCAAAAATTGTGATAAATGAGTTAAAACTTAAAGATGTACAACTTAGTTACACTGGAGGAGAACAAGGGTGGACTGGTGATGTGCCCCTCGTACTACTTGACATATCTAAACTCAAAGGATTGGGTTGGAAACCCACTATGCGAATAGACGAAGCAATAAGGAAATATGTTAGATGGATCGTAGAGAAATACGGCCGCATTTAAAATTAAAATTCCTTTGCGGTGTGTATTTAGCTATTGCGATCGAACGACAGATAATAGGGCTCCAAACGCCGAAAGAAGGCTTATTTAGGCTCTCTTGGAGAAGCTTCTCGTCCTGGGAAAAGAACCCAAAAACAGCCCACCTTTCAGGAAAAGGAAACTTATAACACCAGATCGGCCTTCAGAAGCTAAATACACACCCTTTGCGTACCTAAAAAATGCCTCTGAATCTGAATGTTCCTAAAAAATTTAACATTAATCAAGCTTTCATAAAGGGGGAGCATTGAAATTGAAGTGTAGTCGATGTGGATTATGCTGCCATAATACCGAGATGCTTTTATCCAGCGGAGACATCGCTAGACTTGAAGCCTTAGGATACAACCGCGAAGACTTTATGGTAACTACCGTTGAAGGTTTTCATCAACTCCGAAATATAAATGGTAAATGCTTCTTTTACAATGGTGGGTGCTCTGTTTACTCTTCACGTCCTGAAGGATGTTCCTATTACCCTATAGTACTAAATTTTGATAGAAAAAGTTGCCTAGTAGACAAAGAATGTCCAAACCACCATACAGTTACAAAAAGAGAAATTAGAGAAAAGTGCAAAAAGTTAAAAGCGCTTTACAGAGAAATTTTGAAGGAAGTATTGAATGGACACTTCCAAAAATACCAAAAATCTGTAGTTTAACCTTAAGAACTATTTGGGAGCCATTAATACTGAAAACTTTACCCTTCGGGTGGGGGAATCTCAATTTCTTCATTTCCAATTTTTAAGGTTACTCCTATCGGCAAACCTTTTCTAATTGACTCAGAAATGATACAAAAATTACGAAACACACCAATACACCATTCCTTCATTTCCCGGAGATCTCTTTCGGTTGACGGTTCCACCTCCAAAACCACATCCACCCTCTCAATTCTCACCCTCTCATTTACACGAGTATACTTTCCCCTAACTTTGGCGTGCATCCACTTCAAACTCACATCAAATTTACTTAAAGAAAAAATAAGTGAGGAGGAAAGGCAGCCGCCAACAGCTAGAAGAAAATAATCAGCAGGATTTGGGGCGCTATCCGTCCCATGAGGCTCCAACTCGTCTATCTCAACCTCATGAAAACCATCCAATTTAGCTTTAAACTTTAATTGGTGCTGCCACCAAATGTCCGCCTCAAAAAACTTGCTTTTAGGCCTGCCAGCCAAGTCTCTACCTCCTTCAACGCTTGAAACCAATAATTGGAAGAGCATGATTATAAATTTTGGGGAAACGACCTAGTTATTCAATCAATGATTCAAGATAGAATATCTTCACATATATTCCCCAAAACAAGTCCGTCACACAAAAAACTTAACAGAAACAAGTTTAATACCGGGATTTAATATATACATTTTTATGTCTATTTTTCAGGGAGAAAATAAATCATTTTAACATGAATCTAAAACGTAGAATATAAATATACGCTTACTTTTAAATGGAGAAAGTGAATATATAGAATCATGGGTGGGCGTGTTGACCAAGACCAGAACCCTAAAAAAGGCGATGCTAGAAATCAGTGGAAACATATCTAACGCAGTCCAAGAAATTGATGACAACCAAGTAAACCAGCTAGTTGAACTCTTAATTAACGGCTTAAAATCCGGAAGAAGAATCTTTGTGGTGGGAGCAGGACGCTCCGGTCTAATGGTGAGAGCCTTCGCCATGCGCCTTATGCACCTCGGTTTTGAGGTTTTCGTCATTGGAGAAACCATAACACCCGCCGTCACACCAAAAGACATACTAATCGCCATAAGCGGCTCTGGCACAACAAAACTCGTGGTAGAAAGCTCACGCATCGCCAAAAAAGAGGTTAACGCAACACTAGTAGTCATCACCTCCTATCCCGACTCCCCCCTAGCTCAATTGGCCGACCTAGTACTGACCATTCGCGGCCGAACAAAAATAGACGGACAAAATGACTACATCCAGCGACAAATTAAAGGAGAACACTCCCCACTAACACCCCTAGGCACCTTATTTGAATCCACTGTGCTCGCATTCCTAGACGGCTTGATCACCGAATTAATGGAGAGACTGGGCGTGAAAGAAAAAGACCTAAAAGAACGCCACCCAACAATAGAATAACTTCAAAATTAAGAAAATAATATTCCGGAAACTAGCTTCACCCAATGGCCATACCCCATCATTACTAAGGAGTTATCGACATAGTGTTTCCCGACCCAATTATTACCACCTTTCCTTTTCCAAATCCCCCCATCAAATCTTCCAACTTCGCGATAATTCTAGGAACTGCGCCCCTGACCTCATCACTCATCTTTGTGAAGTACTCCTCATTTGACATCTTAACAATCAGAGATATTAACGGTATTTTTCTCCGAGACGCCAACTCTTCCAGCCTATATTTATCAGGTTCAGAAACCAAGGCAACACCAGTAGCAGGCGTTATGATAATAGATGTCTCACCCTCAAGTCTAACCTCAGCTGTAACTATAACCACGCCTGCCACATTTTCCTCCCCCTCTATTACCTCCTCCGCAACCTTACCCAAATTTCTCATTCTAGCCCCCGGACCCTTAGGCTTAATCAATATTAGGTCCCTCCCCTTATAATTTACCTCAGAAACAACAACCCCCTCTCTAACCTCAAAACGAGAATCACCCAAAAGTTTAGCAGCCACCAAAGGCCCAATACCATTACCAATGGGCTGAGCATCCACATAAGCCTTAACCGCCTTAAACCGTATCCTGGCATCCCGAAGCAAAAGTGACAGATTCATCGTCGCCTGCATCGTAGCCTCAAGACTCTTAGATATCTTACTCGACACATATATCTCCCTCACCATTTTGTAAATCCTATTGAGAACCACCGCCTCCCTAAACATCTGCTTAAGATTCTCCACCTTCTCCAAATCCCCATCTGGCACCAAAGGTTTAACCAAACCCTCCAAAGCCTCATCACCAACATCAAGAAGATACTCTAAGCGGCCCATAATCCCCGAAGGATCTGTTTCAATTGGCGCAATAACGAAATACTCAATAACCTTCCCAAAACCCTCCTCCTTCTCCTCCACCGTCAACTTATCACTAAAATAAGACACTATCATCGACCGGGCTTCCCTAACCATTCTTGAAACCTCCCTAAGACTCTTACCCACCTTTCTCAACTCTAACATCAACATAATATCCCTCTGATAAACACAAAAAATACAAAACCCCATATAAAGCAGAAAACTAACAATAGCTAAAACAGACTGACCATCCATCTAAAATACCCCTACAACATTCAAATCCACAACAAACCAAACCATACCCAATATACACACTCACACCAACACACAGCCTCAAACGGACCAAAAACCTCTTTCGACCCGTTTGAAAACACCAAACCAATCCACAAAAAAAATACGCAAAAAACCTTTTAAATTCTTCCAGAATACAAAAAACACAAACCAAAAATAAAAACACTCCGCCTAACAACAAAAACATTCGACCCCAAAAATCCACAAAAAATTCGAAAACACTTATATGGCAGAAACATCAAAGAACACAAAAACAAAAACCCGCAAACAACCAAAAAACTCCAAAAACCAAAAATACGAAGACCACACCCAGTCAATAAATACCAAAAAAACCTACACACACTTAAGCGCGTTTTAGAAAGTGAAATAAGTTTTCCATAACAAATAAAAAGCGGTGCCCCACAATGGCCATAGTTGAAACAAACAACCTAACAAAAATTTACGGCGGAAAATTCACCGCAGTAGACCACATAAGCTTCCAAGTACAAGAAGGAGAAATATTCGGATTCCTAGGGCCAAACGGAGCCGGAAAAACAACCACTGTACACATGTTATGCACCCTAACTCAAATAACCGAAGGAGAAGCCAAAATAGCAGGAATAGACGTAAAAAAACAACCAGACGAAGTAAGAAAAAAAATAGGACTAGTACCCCAAGACATAAGCGTAGACGATGAACTCACCGCAAAAGAAAACATGGAACTACACGGCAAACTTTACCACATGCCCAAAAACCTCATACAACAAAGAATACCCGAACTCCTCCAAGTCGTAGAACTAACCGAATGGCAAAACACACTAGTAAAAAAATTTTCTGGTGGAATGCGCCGCAGACTAGAAATCGCCGAAGGATTAATGCACCGCCCAGACATACTATTCCTTGATGAGCCCACTTTGGGTTTGGATCCTGCGAGTCGGGCTAGTATTTGGGAGTATGTTAGGAAGCTGAATGAAGAGGGTATTACGATTTTTATGACCACTCATTATATGGATGAGGCTGATAAGCTGTGTGACCGTATTGCAATTATTGATTATGGGAAAATTGTGGGTATTGGTTCTCCGCAGGAGCTTAAGGGGATGCTGGGTGGAGATGTGGTTACAGTGCATGCTAATGATAGGGAGAAGTTTCTGAGCCACATTAAAACCTTGGATTTTGTTACTGAGGTTTTGCCGCAAGAAAACGGAATTAGACTGACGGTTGATAGGGGTGAGACTGCGATACCCAAGCTGTTTCAGGAAGCAAGCAGGATTGGTGTAGGTATAAATAATATTTCTTTGAGTCGCCCCACTCTCGATGATGTTTTTATAAAGTTTACGGGTAGGAGTCTCAGGGAGGAGAAAGCGGACAGGATTGAGCTGTTTAAGAGAATGATGCTGATGCAGAGGAGGAGACGTCAGTAGTATGTTGAGTGAGTCATGGTATGTGGCTTTGAGGGAGATTAAGCATTTTTATAGGCGGAGGATCCAGATTGTTACTTCACTGGCTACTCCTGTGATTTGGTTGGCGTTGTTTGGTTATGCGCTTAGTGGGGGTTTGCCTGGGTTTAATTTGAGTAGTCTCGGGATTGAAGGTATTCCCACTTTGCTTACTTTTTTTGTTTTGTCTCTGAATCTTGAACTTTGGCAGAGCTACGTTCTTTTAAATTTGACCACTACGAGTTACCTTTCTTTTCTTTCTCCGGGTATTGTGGCTATGACTGTTATGTTTACTGGTATGTTTGCGGGTGTTTCTATAGTTTTTGATAGGAGGTTTGGCTATCTTAACAAGTTGTTGGTTAGTCCGATTCCTAGGAGTTCGATAATGTTTGGTAAAATGATTTCGGCAACGGTTAGGGCAATGATACAGGGTTTGATAGTAATGGGTTTGGCGTTAGTTTTGGGTGCGAAAATGAACACGGGTCTATTGGGGGTTGTGATTGCTGTGCCCTACATGATTCTGTTCACCTTGGGTTTCTCAGGGTTATCTACAGCTGTTGGGATTAAGATGGCGGAGCACGAGGAGTTTTTTGGAGTTATTAATCTCATACTTCTGCCCCTGTTTTTTGCTTCTGGGGCTCTTGTTCCTGTTCAACTGATGCCGGGTTGGTTGCAGGTTGTGGCCTATTTTAATCCTTTAACTTATGCTGTGGATGCAATAAGATGCGCTATGCTTGGGGGAACCTTTGGTCCATTGGGCGGTGGGTATGCCCTTATCGGGATTGGGGGGAGTCTTCTTGTGGATGCTGTTGTGTTGGTCTTGTTTATAGTGATTATGCTTTCAATAGGAGTAACTGTTTTTAGAAGGTCGCTTAAATGAAAATTTTTAATGGGTTAGTCTAGTTAGAATGGACTTGGTGGTGGAAAAGCTAGTGTTTAGAGAGGCGTGGTATGTTACGGAAAGGGAGCTGAGACATTTTGTGAGAAGAAAAGTGCAGGTGTTAACCTCATTCATACAACCTGCAGTTTGGCTGGGGTTCTTTGGCTACGCGATAAGTTCGGGGATTCCTGGTTTGGGTGGTGCAATTTTTGGTGGTCGGGGACTACTAAACATTATTCAATTTTTTGTTTATTTTCTTCCCATCGGTGAACCCCTAAAATCTATCCTATTAACCAGTTATGGTATCCAATACCTTGATTTTTTGGCGACTGGAATTATTGCCGCCACTGTCATGGTTACTGCTTTCATGTCTGGAATAAGCATTATCTGGGATAAGCGGTTTGGATATATTACCAAGTTGTTGGTGGCTCCTATTCCCAGATCCTCTATTATGCTGGGAAAGATGATGTCGTCTACTATTAGGAGCCTGATACAGGCTTTAGTGGTTGTTGTGCTGGCGGTGCTATTGGGCGCTAAAATTTACACTGGTATATTGGGCGTTGCCATAAGCATTCCCTTCATGATAGTTTTCGCTGCAGGTCTCTCCGGCCTCTCGGTAGCGTTGGGAATCAAGTTGGCGGATCACGAGGTCTTCTTCGGCGTATTTCAAATGATTCTACTTCCCCTATTCTTTGCCAGTTCAGCGATTGTACCCCTGGCCTCTATGCCCAATTGGTTGCAGTTTGTTGCTCAGGGAAACCCGTTAACCTATGCTGTTGACGCCACTAGGCTGGCCCTGTTTGGTGGACTGTATATGCCCCTCAATTGGAATTTATTTGTTCTGGGAATCGGTGGCTCCCTGCTATTAGATTTTGTGGTGCTAATGGTGATATTTGTGGTTATGGTGGTTACGGGGGCTCTATTATTCAGAAAATATACCCTTTAAACATTCTTCTCTAATTCTTCTTTGTATGAATTTTAGTGTTTATGGTGGAATTGAGGTTTTTTTGAAATTTTTTGATGATAGAGCTTATAAACCGAGTTTAGTACCGTTTCTTAGAGGTAATATGCTACATGTTGGCTGAGGCTTGGCAAATAGCTCAAAGGGATATGAAACATTATTTTCGGCGGAGAATCCAGTTTGCCACATCACTAATCACTCCCCTGGCCTGGCTAATCTTCTTCGGGTTCGCCTTTAATGGAGGTATGCCCCTCTATAACTATAACTTATCGGGGAATGTGCAAGGCACAAGTATTCTTTCCTCACTTTTGCTATTTTTTCCATCGTCGCCTGTAAGGTATGTTTTGCTGAACATATTTAGTGTTAATTATATTGATTTCTACGCATCGGGTGTGGTGGCGGCTTCAGTAATGTTTATGGCGGCATTTTCTGGCACTTCAATATTCTGGGATAAACGTATGGGTTTCCTAACTAAGCTGCTAGTATCCCCCATCCCCCGCACATCTATTATACTGGGAAAACTCACATCAACTGTACTGAGAAGTCTAATACAGGGCATAATTATGCTCGCCTTGGTGCCCTTAATAGGGGTGAAAATTAACACTGGATTCTATGTTATACTAACCATCCCCTTCCTGATTCTGCTAACCATGGGTTTCTCAGCAATCTCAACAGCTGTTGGACTAAAAATCGCGGGACACGAGTTCTTCGAACTGATAAACCTCTTCCTAATGCCCATATTTTTTGTAAGTGGAGCCATAATACCTGTTGAAGCAATGCCCCAATGGCTCCAAGCTATTGCCCGATTTAACCCTCTAGCCTACGCTGTAGATGGAATAAGAAAACTTATGCTGGGCGGGCAATTAGGAAAACTGGGAGGAGGATTTGCAACGATGGATATTTTGCCTTCATTATTATTCGACGCCTCTGTCCTATTACTGTTCTTATCAGTTTCGGTGCTGATTTCTGTTATCCTTGCTAGAAGGGCTCTAATCTAAATATTCACCAATAACTAGAAAAGTATACTTTACCTAATTTTAATCATATTTGGTAAAGGTTTTCTTTTGGTGTGGACTTATGGGAAATGGTTGGAAGGACTTTGTGTTGGAGTCCGGAGTGTACTTTATGAGTGGAAATGAGGCTTGTGCAGAAGGGGCGATAACTGCGGGTTGCAGGTTTTTTGCTGGCTATCCTATTACCCCTGCTACTGAAATTATGGAGGTTATGGCTCGTAGGATGCCCGAGGTTGGCGGGGTTTTTCTCCAATGTGAGGACGAAATATCCTCCATTGCTGCAGTGCTTGGCGCTGTGTTGGCCGGCGCGAAGGGCATGACTGCTACTAGTGGCCCAGGCTTTTCTCTCATGCAGGAGAACTTGGGTTGGGCAGTTATGTGTGAGATTCCCTGTGTGGTTGTGGATTGTCAACGCGCTGGTCCGAGCACCGGTTTGCCTACCCGCATTTCTCAGGGGGATGTTATGCAATGTCTTTGGGGTAGACACGGGGACAATATGATTGTAGCTCTGGCTCCGAATACTCCTCAGGAGATGTTTGACTTAACTATTCGCGCATTTAACATTGCGGAAACCTTCCGGGTTCCAGTCATATTATTGGCAGACGAAGAAGTGGCCCACATAAGGGAGAAGGTTGAAATTCCAAACCATGACGAGTTAAAATTAGTTTGGAGAAGAAATCCTAAAGTCCCGCCAAAAGACTTTTTGCCCTTCAAACCTGACACGCGAGGGATTCCCCCACCACTGCCCACTTTCGGTGCAGGCTACCACTTCCACTTTACGGGTTTGAGCCATGATGAGCGAGGATATCCCATAGATGATCCAGAAAAGCACTTGGAACTTGTGAGACGTTTGAGAGATAAGATAGTCAACAACTCTAAAGCATTTACCTACTTTGAGAAGCGCGATTCCCACGATTCAAGAATAGCAGTTGTTTCTTTTGGAAGCGTTTCCAGAGTGGCTTTGGAAGCAGTTATGGAGGCGGAAAAGGAGGGGATACCTGTTAACTACTTGCGTTTGATTACTATTTGGCCTTTCCCTTACGATGAGGTGCACAAAATTGCAGGCGGGGTGGATTACATATTGGTTCCTGAATTGAACGCTGGTCAACTAGTCCATAGTGTAACCGAGGCGGCCAAGGGAAAAGCCCAAGTGGTTCCCCTTATGGGTATAGCTAGGCAATTCAAACCCAAAGAGATTCTCGACGCTATAAAAAAGCTCTTGTGAGCAAGATTTGGAGGATGCGGCAAATTGGGCGAGAAAACATGCGTGATTCAGCCCCTTAGAAAGTATTTACGGGAGGATAGACTTCCCACAGTTTTCTGTCCAGGTTGCGGTAATGGAATAATAATGAACTGCACTCTACGAGCCATAGATGAATTGGGTATTAACATAGATGACATTGTTTTTGTTTCTGGAATAGGATGTTCAGGTAGAATACCGGGATACATTAATGCTGACAGTTTGCATGTGACGCATGGTAGAGCTGTAGCCTTCGCCACAGGCATCAAACTATTCAACCCAGACTTTGAAGTGATTGTCTTCACTGGGGACGGGGACAGTGGAGCAATTGGAATATCACATCTGGTACACGCCGCTAGAAGAAATATAGACATTAATGTGATTAGTGTCAACAATTTAGTTTACGCTTTGACTGGCAGCCAGACAAGTCCCACCACCCCTGTGGGAGCCTATACATACACTTCTCCCTACGGTAGTGTGGAGGGCTTTTTTGACCTCTGTGAGTTGGTTACCAGTGCTGGCGCCAGTTACGTGGCCCGATGGAGCACCGTTCAGCCTCAGAGAATAATAAGTTCCATAATTAAGGGCATACAAAAAAAGGGATTCACCTATATAGAAGTTATCAGTCAGTGTCCAACCCAGTTCGGAAGAAAAAACGAGATGCCCGACCCCAAGCAACTCATGGATTGGTTCAGAGAGCGCACCGTGAAATTGGAAGTTGCAAAGAAGCTTGCTCCGAGAAAAATGAGCGGGAAATTGATACTGGGGGAGTTTGCTGATAGAGATAGACCTGAAATGGCTAACGAGTACAGAAAGCTCATTGAGGGCGTGCAGAGAGGAACCATTAAATTGAAAAGGCCGCAGTTGGATTGGCTTGAATTGTCTTTCAGAGAGTAAGGGGGTGTTTGGAGTTGACTACACAAATACAGTTTGTTGGGAGTGGCGGGCAGGGAATTGTGCTTTTAGGCTTTATTCTTTCACGTGCTGCTGTGGTTTATGAGGAAAAAAATGCTACTAACATTCAGAGTTACGGCTCCAGAGTGAGAGGGGGTTCAACTGTATCTGACGTTATCATTTCAGACAGCGAAATTGTTTGCCCTATTATAACTAATCCGGACATTTTGGTGATTATGTCAGAAGAATCGCTAGAAGAATTTATAAGCAACTTGAAGAAAGGAGGATTGCTACTAATAGATGAGAGTATAAAAACCTTCTCGGAGAAAAATTTTAGAATTTTCAGAATTCCCGCCATTAAAATCGCCGAGTCCGAGTTCAAGTCCAAGACGCCTGCTAACCTTATAATGCTTGGGACTCTAATTGGGATAACGGACATTGTTTCAGAAGAATCAATTTTAAACGCGTTACTTGATGTGATGCTAGAACTAGATTTAAGGGAAAGCGTAAAAGAGAGAAATATTCAAGCACTAATAAGAGGAGTTAAACTAGGAAGAGAACTTGCCAAAAAGAACTCTGGGAGTTAATCTTTCCCAAACAACGACGGTTTTTCGGGATTTTTCTGCAATCTTGTTCCCAAAAAATTATTGTTTTTTTATTAATTTAAAACCCATTTTTCGCGGATTTGGAAATCCTTTAGTGGGTTTGCGAGGTTTTTTATCACCAAGCTCCCAGTTTTTGAGAGAAATAAAAATATCAAGCAGGTATAAACACAAAAACACATTCAAACCATTTGAGAAAAACACAATCACCCAAATAGCTTCACAGAATCTGCGA
>JAHAWU010000060.1 GCA_018383815.1 Candidatus Jordarchaeia archaeon
CCTGCACACGCCGGAAACTATGCCCAGATGGTCGATTACTTTGCTAATATAGTCCATGTCTCAACCATTGTTCTTGAAATTAATAAAAATATAAGTAAGGGTGCGGAAAGTGGGTTTCTATAATAAAAATTTTGGGTTATAGAGGAAAACTGAAATAACCTTTAGTAAATATTATTTTAGATTTCCAATTGGGTGTAGGACGATTGAGATGAAGTCATTCGACTTTATCATTAGGATTGGTGGAAGCTTATCAAGGAGCAAGTTCACTCTGAAGAAGCTCTTTAATGTGCTTGCCGAGATCTCCAAAACCCACAAATTTTTGGTAGTTCCTGGGGGCGGGGCTTTTGCAGATCAGGTTCGTGAAGTCTATCGTAAGTTCCATATTTCTGAGGATGTGGCCCACTGGAGTGCTATATTTGCTATGGATCAAATGGGGTTTTTCTTTTCTAACTTTCATCCTAATATTAGGATTGTTAATGGTTTGGAGGAGGCTTTGCAAACAGAGGTGGGAATGATACCTGTTCTTCTCCCTTCCAAGATAATGCTTGACGATGATCCCTTGCCTCACTCTTGGGATGTCACTTCTGATTCTATCGCAGCTTACATTGCGCACATCACAAATACTAAGAAGTTGTTTATTCTTACGGATGTTGATGGGGTATTCACTTCGGATCCCAAAATTCAGCCGGATTCAGAGTTAATAGATGAAATTTCGGCAGAGGAACTCGCCCAGAAAAATGCTACTACTAGTGTGGATAAAGTGTTTCCGAATCTGGTTTCAAAATATAAGTTGGAGTGTCTAGTTCTTAACGGTAAATTTCCTAGGCGATTAATTCAAGCCTTGAAGAACAAAAAGGTTAAGGGAACCCACATATACTCTACGTGTGAAAGCGGGTGAAGCTGATTCTGAGAAGAACTCGAGGAGCCCTAGTCCTCCTTTTTATTCCTTTTGGTTAAGTGGTGAAATCTTTTATTATGAGTTTGGGTTGATCTATAACCTTTTTAATGGCGGGTGTTAACCAGAAAATTGAGGTTCTCCAGTCAACCTCCACGTAGCCTCTCAGTTCCAGCCAGTTTAAGTGTCGACGCAGGTCTCTGATGTCCATGTTTAAGTCTTCCATTAGGGATTGGATTCCTTTGACCTCTCCATCATACTTGTTCATTATCTTCAAGAGGTTCAATTCCTTCTGGACGGTGACCAAAAGCAATACGCGTAGTGCATTTTCAGCATTGTGACCCGTCTTTGCCACCGTTGGAATAATGTGGATATCTGAGGGAATATTCAAATCTTCCCTTATTTGTGCAGCTTTTCTTGCCCCGGGCAGATCCTGCTTATTTGCTGCTACAGTTATGGGAACTCCGGGAAGAAATTCTTCTACCTCCCGCCATATTCCCTTTGCCTCCCCGTCTGAGTTCTTATCTTGGCTGTCAACCAAAAATAAAACCCCATCAGCGCCTTTAGACAAAACTTGACGGAGGATTTTGAAGTGTTTCAATCCAGGTGTCCCAAATAGGTGAATCTGCAAATTTTCAATGTCAGCTATGCCGTAATCTAGTGCCACAGTAGTGTCCTTTTTGTCTATGCTGATGCTTTTACCCTTTGTTAGGCTTCTAATAATTGTGGACTTACCAGAATGGTAACTGCCTGTGACCAAGATTTTCAATATACCGCCTCACTTGATTTAGTTATATATATTTAATGGTTCAAATGTTTAAAAAATCTTTGTACTTTATTTCACACAAGAGGGGAAAGCCCATATTTAACAAGAATAATCCCATAAAAAAGGCCTACAGATAATTCTTGATATTATCGTTATACTTGAATTTTGGTCTGTGCAGTCTTGTGCAAGATATTTGACAGTTCTTGAACTCTCTCCCTCGTTATTCTTCCCTGTATTCTATCCGATTTTTCACACGCCGCGCCCCTTATGCCCACTACATCTGCACCCAAATCCTGTATTAGGGGGAGGCTTTCCTTTTTTATTGAGCCCGCTAGAGCGACTAGAACTTTTTTACCATGGGCATCTTGTATAAAACCTTCGATTTCTTCCAATGACCATAAATCAAATAAACTCGTACCATCTTTGATTGCGGTATCAACCATTGCAACATCTGCGCCTGCTTCCGAAGTTATATGAGGAATTTTAAAGGGATCTATAGCGTTTATTCTATATGCGTCTGCATATCCGGCTATAACAATTTTAATGCTCGGTTTATAGGTCTTGACGCTTCGAACGACTTGTTTTGCTAAGTAAAGGGCTTCATGGTAAGCATTCACTCCATATAATCCTACTTTCACATAATCCGCTCCGCTTACAGCAGCTCCCAGAGCTGCTAGAGCTGCTGTGCCGGGTTTATTGGGAAGGTCTCCGATTGTGGCGCTCACTTCCAGCTCTCTTGGAGTTATGTCTCTTATGCGTCGAATTACCCAAGGAAAATTGGCTCCCAGAGAACCTTCTAGAGGGTTTTTTACATCAATAATATCAGCGCCACCCGCTATAGCCTCTAGAGCTTCTTGTTCATCTCTCGGACTGATAAGTAATTTCAACGGAATCACCTGTCAGAGAAATTTGATTATCAGCAGTATATATTTTTTGCTGACCAAGGTTAGACCTATATAAGAATGGATTTTTGGTTTTTACCCTTTCTCCTCCTGGAAATGTAAATGAGAATATTTTTTGCCAATAGTCTAAGGGAAAAAGGGGGTGAAAAAAGTTTCAACTTATTATTCGGAATTTTGATTTTCTTGAATAGCTCAGAATTTTATTGTATTCTTTTCCAATTATTTGGGCCATTGCTGGTGCTATGTAGCGCTCTATGTCTCCCTCCATGAGGGTGCTGGGTGTAATTCTTGGGGATAGTTTTCCCTCCCTCTGGAGGTCGGCTAGCAAGTCTTTGACGAATTTAATGGCGTTATCATAGGTTATTTGCTCAACTTCTTCTCGTTTAAAGGTGCTGTATATCGTGTTCATTGATAGATAGTAGAATTTAGCTAGAGCTTCGAGGTTTTCCAGCTTAATGGGGGTAACGGTTCCGTGTTCCTGGCAGTAGGCGTCGCCCAATTCTTTTGCGCATACTGGGCAAACCGTTTTTCCAACTTCGGTACGCAGATAGAAGAGTATCATAGCTGCTGTTCTACGATTGTCGGCCTCGCTCCATTCCAGTTGAGCTAGCTCAACGCCGCTTAAAGCCCTCATAGCAACATTCACTTTTTTCTCGATTATTCCTATGGGTTCGACTTTCTCGAATCTCTCCATTCTTGCTAGTTCCTTCTTCTTTTCCTCCTTCTCCTTTGCCATATCTATGCGTTTTCTTTTTTCTTCCTGTGTTTCTAAATAGCGATGCGTTATGTCGAAGGCGGTAGCGTAACTTACTGGTTCAATTTTTTCTATGTTGAGCGACTTTTCAATTACACCCAAAAATACGGGGCTGGGTGTACTTTTCAATTCTTTGATTGATTCGTCTAGGGACTTGCTACTTATGCGTGCCCAGATAAATCCATTTATTTGGGGGGAACTAAGGTGTGGGAATATTTCCTTTAACTCTTGTTGGCGTAGCATTATCAAATCAAAGAAAAGTTCTTCCTTCGAAGCTCTGAGACTGGGTTCGGATTCGTCTATAAAGGCTTTGTAGATGATTCCAAATCTTTCAAGGTCATTCTTTAGTCTCTCATAAATTTCAACTACGCGACTCAGGTGTGTGAAGGAGTCGGAAATTAGCTTGTAGTAGGCATCATCGTTAATTTTTCGGATGAAACTTTCTATCTCACTCATAGCCAATAATTCTCTTATACTTCCTACCTTCAAATCTTTTAGTATAAGGTTAACCTTCTGTTCAATTTCGAGAAGTTCTTTTAGTTCTTCAGGAGGTGGAAGCATTATGTATTTCTTAAGTTCTCTTAGTACAAGATCATCTATAGCACTTAATTCTGCAGAAGGTTTTGTATATGTCCAAAGAGAAATTTTTCCTTCATGAACCTTGTATCCCTGACCTTTAAGGCGTGGTATGACGTTTTTTACTAGAGTGTTTCTTATTCTAAGGAGACGTGTAATTCTTTCAATTATGTATTTGAAGTCTTCAGCACTAATGTTGGCCTCCTCCAGTTTTTTGGTTAATTTGTCGAGTGGAAGTGTAAGTGAGGAGCAGAGGGAGTACCAATCTTCGAATCCTTGTTGCTTCATACGTTGTTCGATTTCTTCCCGAGTTTCGTCTAATAGGTATGTGAGGAAGGATTCTAGCGCTATGGGTTCGGCGGCCTTGTTAATTATTTGGCTGGTAATAGCTTTCCTGCAAATTTCGTACAAATCGGTTAAAGTTGTTTTTTTAGTGTCGTAATCGTCTAGTATCTTTAAGAGTTCTAGTTTCAACTTACATGCATCAATATAAGCGCTAAGGTCTAATTCTTTTTGGGGAATATTTCTGAGCATGTTTTCTGTTACAATTGAGGAGGCGTGTTCTAAAACCTCAACATCGCTAGTTAGAGTTTCAAAATCAATTGTCTCTTCTAATTTTTTTCTCAATTCCTTGTGGGTTGAAATTTCTATACACTCCTCTTCGTGAGGCCCCTTGATGTCTTCTTCAAGTTCTATGGGTTTTGGTTTAAATCCATAAGCAAGTTTTATCTTTTCGACCCTAATTGGGGGAGTGAAATAGTTTATGTTTCCCATAAAGTCTATGAAATGCGTTCTTGGGTATTTTGTGTATACTTCAACCAGTATATCCTGAATTAGTTTCTGAAGTTTAGACTTAGATTCTCCCTTGAGCCTTATCTCGGCGGCTCTCAATTGAATTTCTATCTGTTTCCTGAGCAGTTCCCTTTCTTTCTGAAAGGAGTCAGATAAAAGAGTGTTCACCTCCCCGTAGAGTTCATCCCACTGCTTTTTGGCTAAACCCCTCAGTTCCTCGGGCGCTGCTCCCTCACTTGAAGTAAGGTCAACTGTGTGCACGCCACGATAATGATAAATGTATGAAACAACTGCTGCCTTAACGAAATCGGAGAAGTATGCTCTTTCCCCAACTATTGAAATCAAATATTTTTGTTCGGGTTCAGATTTTAAGCGTGTTGCTAGAGCTTGTCTAATAATAAATTCTTGAGCTACTTCCCTTAAAACCATTCTTTGCGAAATTAGCCAGTCCGACATTCCATCACTCTCCAACTTGCCCATGTGTTTTCAACCAATTGTTTCCAATAGAAAGCCTTATTCTGCCAGGGGCCGCATAATCGTACAGAGCCAAATACTCCAAACTGGGATCATCCTTATTTTTGAGATATAACCTTGTGGGTCGAGGTAACAGGTTACTGAAGGCTTTAAGATATGTGTATTCTATGTAGTCGAGTAGGCCCTCAATAAATTCAATAGGAGGCCTAGATTGAATCTCCAAAGGCTTCATAGAGCTTAGAAATGAGGTTATTTCTGTTTTAAAAAGCTTGTAAGTTTCTTTATTTAAGTTCAATAGTGTGGAGTAGTTGCTAATAACTGAATTAACGGCTTCAATTAGTTGTTCACGCTTAGTGACTTCTTGATTATACTCATTCATCTCTTCTTCGAGTGATTGTAATTCTTTTAGCAATTGATTGTAGGCGGAGTTTAGACCTCTGATTTCTTCATTTATTTGGGTCAGTTGAGTCTCTAGCACTTGCGCATCTCTAGCCATTTTTTCAATTTCAATTTTCAGCTTTTCAATAGAAGAGCGAATATTATCAGTTTGAATTTTCAACTCATCCTCGCTTTTGCCTCCGACAACTGCTGCTTTTAAGTCTCTCAGTCTCTGTATTTCTGTCTCTATTTTATCAATTAATATCTTCTTGGCTTCTATCTCTTGGCGGAGACGCAGTGGCATTTCCCGTTTAACTTTTATTTCCTCTTCGATCTTTATTCTGATACTCTCTTTGGCGTCTAAATCGCTTTTCACCACTTTAATTTGTTGGCCAACGGCATATATCCTACTTTTTACCTCCTCTATTTTGCTATTCCACTGCTGTATTTCGTGCTGGATACTTTGGTTTACATTTCGAAAATTGTGAAGAGGCGCATACTCCCCACTCCCTTTTTCTCTCTGTTCTCCAATGAAGTTCACGAAGCTTTTTATCAATTTGAAGGGCGTTATTTCTTTCTCTCTCATCTCCTCATTGAAAATGGAAATCCACTCCCTTGCTAAATCTCTCCACTGGGGGTAATCTCCAAATTCTTGTTCGATGTGGCTTAAGAACGCATCGAGAAAAACGTCACTTGAAAGCTTATCCGGCCTCTTCTTTATAAATTTAGGAAGAACATCATAGCTCAGAATATAGTCAGCAAGCCCGGGAACCACTTCGGTCATTCTATTTATTATGTGGTCTTTAGTATTTTTCAAAAATACTTGTTCGTCCGGCCCCACCTTTTGTATGATGTTATTGATTGCTATTTCTAAAATTTGTGATGGTGATGTCATGCTTTCTCTTTCACTAAATCTCACTAATGCGTCAATAATATCATTTTTAACCGATTTTCTGAGATCGTCCAGCGTCCACTTCGTTGATCCAAATAGCGTATATTTACCTTCTATCTCGTTTTCAAGAAAGGCCCTGAACGCTTCCAAAAATTTTCTTATGAGTTCCTTTTGCATCTCGTCCTTTTTTAAATTCTCAAGAAACTCTTGGAATATCTGTTGAGCCAATTCCTTTTCGCATTTTATTGCTAAGAAGGAGGAGAGAGCTTGATTAAAAACTTCTAGTGCCCTCTTAGAATGTGCCATGAAGTAAGATAGATCACCTTTAAATTCCCATGCCCAGAACTCTCTAGTTTCTTCCCCATACTCTGAAATAAGGTACTCTTGGAAGGATTTGCCCAAAGAATTCATTAAAGGGATCGCATAATCTTCACGCAACATTTTCTCGAAACTCTCAAGGTGACCGTCTAATTTTGATTTTATGCCACTCTGAATAAACATATTTCCCCTCTCTTCGAACTTGTCAAGAATTCCGGAACATTCAATGAGAAATTTTTTTCCTTCTTCAAGAAGCCATTGAGGCTGTTGTGAAGCAGTGTTTTCCAATTTATCTATGAATGCGTTATATAGGGCTTCAACAACACTTTTTTCCACAACTTCTATGGTGTAGTCGTTGATTAGTGAAAGAATCTCTCTTCCCAGGGCGCCTATGTCACTCACAAGGGTTTGGATAGCTGTTTTGGTAAATATAATATGTTGAAAATGTTCAAGAAGAACCTCTTCTGAAGCAGGTATATCCTGAATATTAACATTTTCCACAGTAGCTTTAAAACCGGCGGGTCTCAGAGAGTAATCAACTTCAAAGCCCCCCGTAACCACGGTATCTATGTCAATTCCCAGGTGTCTAATAAAATCTCTTCCATATTTTTCACGATATTTCTTCTGTGTTACTTCACCGTGAACACGCCTAGTGAATCTATCAACAAATTTTTCTAAAACGTTTGCACCCTCCGACTTCATATTTAGACCGGATAGATAGCACGCCTTCTCTATATCAGTTAATTTTCTGTTTAATTCGTCTGCCAACTCAATTGAACGAATCACGTCTACTAGACCCTTCTCTTGCTCCAAAAGAACTAGGAAATTGGAATGCCCTTCCCATAATCCCACCGTTAAGGCTAACACTTCAGGTAGAGTACCACCCCTTACCATGCGTGAAAGTTCAAATTCCACCGCACGAAGCTCAACCCCGCTAGTTTCACTGATCAGGTTGTTCAATTTGTGTATTAAGTCGCCTATGTTTGAGGCTAACATTTTTGCTTTAGGGAGTGAAACGGTTTCTGGTCCCACAAGAGATCCAAAAGAGCCAGTTGAGTTAGAGCTGTATCCGAATACCGAAACCACAGCCTTTTTTAAGGCCTCTGCAGTACTTGGAGCAGTTTCTCTACTCGCCATAGTTAACCCTCACTTTTCAGAGGTCTTTAAATTAAAATATGCCTTAATCAATTATTTAATGTTTCTTAAAAAAACAGCCCCAAATGCCCACTGTTACATAATGTTTACATCTACTAGTGTACTTGCTCAAAACGAAAGAATCTTAAATTTATATTATAATCATATGCATTAGGGTGTTAAATAATGGCCAAAACATTACAAATAGCGTTAAGTATTGTACTTGGCGCCCTTGGCTTATTCGCAATCATATTGGCTTTTGCATATCCAAGCTTCCCAGCACTAGTTGTGGGAGCCATTATTATACTCATCAGTATAGTAAGCTTAGTATGGGGCCTAACTCAGAAAGAGGAAGAAGAAACTACCAAGCCTAAGGAGCCAAAACGGATTAAAGTGGAAGCTGAAGAAACAAAAGTACCCATAAAAATCACTAAACTGGAATCTGACAGGTATAAACCAGTTAAACCCACTAGAGCTACAGTGCTTGCGCCTAACTCAATTTATTGCCAATACTGTGGGAAACAAATACCAAAAGATAGTATATATTGCCCAAACTGTGGATCATACTTAGAATGAGAATTTTAATAAGTCGCTTATTTTCAGAATATTGCTTCATATTTTTCCCTCATTCCTACTATAGTGCCCAAAGAAATCTTCAGACAGATTGGAAATAGTAATAGGTATAAGCGTACATTGAATAGTTTTGTATTTGTCTATAAAAGTTACAGGTTAGCTGAATAAATTCAATTTAAATGATAGTCTAGAGTCAACCTTCCTAACAGAGGGAGAAGAACACAAACTATTAAGAAACATAGACGCCCCAAGACGTAGATCTGATTAATTTCACCTCAAAGGTGAGAAATTGTGGGCCTTTTCCAATTTTAGAACCTCAAAAATAGGGGTAGAATCAGGCTAACCTCCATTATTTCCTTATTTCTCGCAAAGTTTATATTGAGTAAAAATTCACGTCCTATAAAAAAGAAGTGACATTATTGCTTATAGAGCTCTTATTGTTGTTTAGTATGAGTTTCATCATTGGCCTATCGGGAGCCCTCACACCTGGTCCCTTACTCATCGTTACGATAAATAAATCCTTTGAGGGAGGCTTCAGAATGGGAGGAACCACAGTTTTTGGTCATCTCATTATTGAGGGTATTCTAATCTTTGTACTATGTCTAGGTTTGGGCACAGTTTTGGACCAGGATTGGCTTAAAACAGTCATAGCAATCATTGGGGGTCTAGGTTTAATCTTACTTGGAGGATACACTGCGTACTCTGCGTGGAAGGGAAAAATAAGGTACCCGGTAAACAATTTAGAGGGTAAAGGGGTGGGGGACGAAACAACAGTGGGAAATGGCGCAAACAATGAAGAAACAAACTGGAGACAAAGAATACTGAATAACTCTGTGGTCATGGGTCTAACAGCCACTGCATCCAATCCATTCTACTGGGTCTGGTGGATAACCATAGGCGCCGCCATTTTTCAGTACGCACCCACCCTTGCAGGAATAACAACCAGCAATCCACTGTTTTGGATGCTTGGAAATTATTCTAGTTTGTTTTTTCAGCAGGGATTTGACTTAGGTTACCTGATTATAGGTTCCGTAGCTCTGGGTTGGATTTTCTTAGCGGCAGGTCACTTCTCTAGTGACATAGTGTGGTATACCCTAATTTCATTTATGGTTGCGAAAGGCAGAGTTTTTCTGAGCCAACAAAAATACAAGATAATAATTATAGCATGTGGTGCAGCATTAACAATTCTGGGGGCGTGGTTTCTTGTAAGCCCCATCCTAGGTTAGCCACTGAAGGACATCTAACTATTGATGGGAAAATTGGGCAAGCTTTTTGAGCGGGCTGAACATATTTTGTCTTTTCTAAGAGGAATTTGTGTGGGAGAGATATGCGCTGGGAAAAAACGGTTATGGACACTGTTAAAAATTATCTGCAGGGTGAAGGGGGTCATGATTATGAACACACCCTCCGAGTATATAATCTTTGTATGAAGCTTGCAAAACTTGAGGGGGGAGAAGTGGAGGTTCTTAAAGCCGCTTCTCTTTTACATGATATCGCTCGCCCTCTTGAATTAACATCGGGTGTCTCACATGCAATAAAAAGTGCGGAAATCGCTGAACAAATTTTGAGGCAAACAGACTTTCCAGAAATCAAAATCGAAAAAGTATGTAGAGTGATAAGAACACACAGATTCACGGAGGGGATCGAAGCTCGGGAATTAGAGGAGAAAATTCTCAGAGACGCAGATAGATTGGATGCGATGGGCGCAATTGGGATCGCTAGAGCCTTTATGTTTGGAGGCAAAAACGGACGCAGCTTGGAAGAAACAATTAAGCATTTCCATGAAAAACTTTTAGTTCTAAGAGAAAAAATATATACAAATAATGCAAAAAGAATAGCTGTTGAGCGCCACAAGTTTATGGAGCAGTTTCTAGACAAACTACAGAAGGAAGTATTGGGAGAAGAATAGAAACAAATCATAACTTTAAATTACAGTTGAAAAAGCCCCCAAAAGGAATAAAAGCAGGTATCATAAAGTCTTTCTGCGGTTTACTAAGGTGGTGCAGGTGTCTAAAGAGTATCCGAGTAGGCCTTTGTTAGGTGTTGGAAGTGTTATCGTTTCAAGAGGAAAGGTGGTGCTCGTCAGAAGGGGAAGTAACCCCGACTATGGACTATGGTCAATCCCTGGAGGACTGGTAAATCCTGGGGAGACATTAAGAGAAGCCTGTGCTAGGGAATCATTTGAAGAAACAGGTATTGTAGTGGAGGTTAAAGAGCCTCTAGAGATTTTAGATAGAATAGTTTATGATGATGAGGGGCATGTAAAATATCATTTTGTAATCATAGATTATCGTGCCGATCCCAAAGGTGGAAGACTTAAAGCTAGCACTGACGCTATGGAAGCAATTTACGTGGATTTTAAAGATTTAAAGAACTACCAGATAACAGAAACAGTGAAGAACTTGCTAAGAAAAGTGGGAATAATGAAGGACTAATAGTGAAATTCGTAGGTTTTGGGTAGGCATAGTTAACAGAACATTTGGGGCAAGATGGTTGAGCCTTGTCTTTAAGTGTCCCCTTAGGGAGGAAGATTATTCTAAACATTTTGTTTCGACAAAAAGGCCGACAAGCAATGATGAAAAACAGAATTTAAATTTTAATAGGAATACCATTTCAGAAATAGTTAAGCTAACATTCAATCCCTTACTAGGCCTTTTAGTTTCTCCTCCAAGTCTATTGGTTCTTCTTCCCCTCTTCTCTTATACATTATTCGAGGCTCTACACCTTCTAGTTTGCGCTCTATTCTCATTATGTCAATCTTGTCCAGCTTTCTCTGTAGTCTTCTGTAGGCTACCAGCACAATTATTGCGTCCTCTATTTGTTCCACAATTTTGGGTTTGGTACTTTTTAGACTTTCGAGATAGTTTAGGGCATCGGGAAGCAGAATATATTTTAGTACCATCTCCTTCTTTTCTTTCAGTTCTTGTTGTGGGTCCTTTTGCTTCTCTTTTTGTTCCTTTTGCGCTAGGCTCCTCTGCATTAACTCAATCATTTTTCTACGTCTAATGGCTTCAAGTTCTTCGTCGGACATTTTAATGCCTCCATACGTAGCAAATAGGAGAAAGTAATTATGTTTTTTGGTTAATTTTGCCCTATTAATCAACCTTTTTAAGTGGTTAAACATATCATAACATAAAAAACATATGCGAATTTGATTTTAAAGGGCAAAACTTTCTTTAGAGTGAAAATTAAAAAATTAAATCTGGTGGGCTCCACTTTGAGTAGAGAAGAGTACACTATTAAAATCAAAAAAATTGATAATATAGATGAGGTACTCTACCTTATAGAGTCTCTCTACGCTAGTGGAGCCAGGGCGATTAATCTTGAAATGGAAACACCCGCCACGGCTGAACAGTTCGAAAAGATTCAAGACCTAATTCTATCGCTTCCGGGATATGAAGTAACAATTAAAACGCCTAAGAACATCTCACTCCAAGACATTATGGAAATGAGTCACAAGTCTATCCTAGAAACAGTGAGCAATTCGGTACTTCAATTAATGGTGGACATAATAGAATCGATTGAATCCTTTGACTTGGCAAAGGCTGAGGCGGTGGAACTGGCCCATGATAATGTTCACAGATATGCCCAGAGATATCGCAGACAAGCTCATAGCGGTCCTTCAAAAAATGTGAAGGAGCTTCTTAATAATTCAGCTTACATATCAAACTTGGAGAACATTGCGAATTATCTCTCATACATTGCCCACTCCCTAAGCCAACAAACACTTCCCACAGAGATGGCCAAGCAGATACTCAAAATTCTTGTTCCCGTGAAAGAATTTATGGAGAAAACTATCCAAACCTTTATAGCAAAAAATACGGATAGGGTGAACTCCATCCTTCGAGAGGAGAGTGCAATAAAGAAGAATATTGAAAATTTTCTAAATAGTATACTCAACTATCCAGACAGAACAATGCGCCTAATAGTGGAGAGTATACTAATACATTCTCTAGAAATATTGCGTAATCTTCATCAAATACTAATAAATATTATTAAGTAATATTTAGACAACCCTCAAGAAAACCGAATTATATCCACCGATACTGATAGAACCAGGCATTTATCTCATGATTAATATTTAAATATATATTTTGGCTAGGCTACGCATTCAAAACGTTTAAGTGGTTTTAAGAACTAATATTTCATAACTGAGAGGTGTAAAAATTTGAGCGAAGGTAAAAAAGAAGAAGTTCAGAACCCAGGAACCAGCTCATCTTCCCCAAAATCAAAACCAGCCTCTCCCGTCACAGCATTATCTGCCAGCAGTTCTAGAGAAGAAGAAATGTCAATGCTTCGAATGATGGTTAACATATTAGAAGATAGCGTTAATACAATGCTCAGAATAGAAAAAACCCTCAACGATAGACTAAGCATGTTGGAGAAAAGGATGGCTGAAACTGAGAAAAGACTCTCTGACCGTATTGGAAGCATTGGACTTTCAGGAACAGAAAAAATGGAGGAAGTTCTAGGCAAAGCGGTCAATGATATGCAAAAGGGAATGGAGATAATGGTTCTCCAAAACATGGTTGAAAAAGTGGAGCAACTAGCAGCGCAAGTTAGAGGCCAACCAGTGCCCGAGAAAAAGAAGCCCGCAGTGGAAGAGAAGAAAGAAGAAAAATATGTCCCAAGAGTTCAGAGAAGAGAAAGAGAAGAGAGAGAGTTCAGAGACCGATCAAGGGATAGAACAGAGTTTAGAGAGCCAGCCCCAAAAGAAGAAGGAGAAGAGCGTTTAGTTCGCCCATCAGACCTATTCGGTAGAGGTTACTAAGCCAAAAAATAATCAACAAAAATTTCTGTTATTTTCATCGTAAAACACTTTAAACCTAAAAAAACATTTACGCTACAAACTCTCCTCTTGTTAGGATTTTTAATTTGATTTCAATGCACTTAGCCTCTTAAAATGTTTTATTGGCCTGCCTTTTTATTTTATAACAAATGAAGTTGGAGAAACTTTTGGGGTTCTACCATCTGGTTTCTTGTTCTTGCTCTTCATATTTTTGTTGTTGTTGGGATTTTATCTGAGCATCGATTTCTGCTTGCAAGTATTGTACTGCATCTAGAAACCTGTTTAGTAGAATTAACATTTGAACACTCCAAATAGCGTCCTGCACATTTCCCAGAGTTGCCTTATGGGCTTTAACGGTTTCCTCGCGCATCTGTTCGATGTTTATTTCCTGTATTTTACGTATCTCGGCAAGGATATTCGTGGTTGATTCGTTTAGGTGCTGAATGGTTTTTGTTCTTTCAGAGCGTACCGTATTTGTTAGCTCCACAACTGCATGAATCATGTTGGTGATGTTTTCGCTGAAGAATTCTGTAAATTTCTGGATTTTATTGGTGTAGTTTTCAATTAGGGTGGTTACATTTTCTATCTTTGAGTATATATCGTTGAGGGCTTGTGTAACTAGAGGGATTATTGCTTCTGAAGAAGACATTTTTAAACACCTCTCTCACTAGGTTGTATTTCGGGTTTTACGGCTTGAGACCCGGTAGCTGCGGTAAGAATCTTCAGTGAGGCTTGGACGAGTTCCCTCATCATTGGTCTTAGCTTTTGTGGGTCTAGCTCAGCGTATACGAGTTTTAGAATTTCTTCCACAGCTTCTTTGGATTTGGTAAACGTTTCAAGTTTTAGGATATCTTTCAAGTTTGCTACCTCAAAGATGAAGGTGTTAAGAAGGGTTTCGACTTGGTCGGCAAAAAGGTCCTCCTCTTCCCTTATTGTTCGAGTTAAGGTTTCAAGTGTTTGGTTTATTTGCCTGATGCTTTTCTCAACGTTTTCCATCAATCCTGATAGAAGGTCATAGTTCTTTTGCATAACACTGAGTGAATCGTCCAATTTCATAGAAATATTTTTAAATTGAAAAATAAATTTGGAGGCAGTACTATCTTCGGACAAATTTTTACACCTAACTCTTCCTTTAAAGGAATATATGACCTTCTGAAAATAAAAAACTTCCTAGTTTCAAAAATCAGTACCTGTGTTTCTAATAATGTCTAATTTGTTCAAAAATTAGTGCGAGTAACATTTAGAAAAGCATCCAAATTTTGGATTCTTTCATATGTTATTTAGTTTTAAACGTTTTATTGCTACTGCGCGGTTTTTTATTAATTCTTCAATGACAAGTATGACCTCGCTTATATCTCTTTTTAGAATTTTTGTTAGTTGACCAATATTATTTTCTCCATCTATTAGTAGAAATAGGTCTACAACCCAATCGCCGTATTTCTCTATTAATTCTTCGGACATTTTGTTGTTAATAAATTCTAAGGTGAATATTTTCTTTACAGGTGTAGAAAAAACAGTCATTTCAGTCTGTGGGGGAATCTCTGTAAAAGCATCAAAAATGGGTGCACCGTTGTCCTTTGCACTTTTAAGTTGTCCAGAGTAGACTTTTAAGTGGGTTCCTCTCTGCCTCGCCATTTTTCTATCTAGCAAATTTTTGAACTTTTTAGTTGAGGCTTCTAAAATCTTTTGAAAATCCTCGACACCCTCTTGATAAACAATAGCTAGATAGTAATCATAAAAGCGTGAGATTCCAATATCATAATCCCTTACTCGTGCGGTTAGCGTGTAAATGTTTATCACACCTAAGTAGAGTATTAGAGATTGCAACGTATCGACTAGATCACTGGGAAAGTGCGATATTACTACGCTACCATTTAAGCCTAGAATACCAGCATATTTTATGTGCTCCATTTTTTCAGTCTCGCTTAATAAAGCCTCGAAATCCTCTATTAGTGAGTTCATAGAGTATCCCACTAACCAACTTTTTGGATTCTGTTATTTACTTGTGCTTACGAGGATCTGAATTCTTCAAAATTTCCTGGAAACAGGAATTTTGATTTTGCAATGAGACATATTCTTCAGCACAGACTAATTGTTACCTAGGTGGGAGAGTAGTGTGATTGGGTTATATGTTTTACTACGTTTTCCGGCTCAGCATTCAATCCTACAAAAAGGATTTACAACAAGAATAATTATTAGGAGCATATTTCCTATTTAGTTTCTGAAGGGAAAATATTTGTGCAAAAGCAAAATAACCAGAAAAACAAATACTAAATAAGTATAGAGATGCCAAAGCTTAATTTAATTAAGTCGCGATGCCAAAAAGGAAGCAGTTTTTGAGGGAATAGAATGTCTGAGCATATTTTTAGAGCCTATGATGTAAGGGCAGTTTTTAACAAAGAAATTGATGTGGAAAGTGTGGTTAGAATAGGGCTGGCTTTCGGAACATATCTGGGTGGGGAGGGCTTGGTGTTTACTGGAAGAGACATTAGAACCAGTTCACAAATAGTGGAATGTGCCGCAGCTTCGGGAATCTGCTCTACGGGCTGCGATGTTGTTTCATTAGGTTTACTCCCCATTCCAGTATTTAACTTCTATATATGGAAAAGTAAGCCAAAGGCAGGATTGATGGTTACCGCTTCTCATAATCCCCCAGAATTTACAGGTTTACGCTTTAGACGCAGCGACGGAACAGGCTTCTCTGAAGAAAACAATAAAATTAAAGAAATATACGTTGAAGGCAAATTCATCAAAAAACCCTGGAACCAACTTGGTAAATTATTGAACATAAATACAGAAGTAGTTATTTGGGAATACATCCGTTACTTGCTAGATAAAATTTCTTTAGAGAGAGAATTAAAAGTAATTCTTGATCCTGGTACAGGAACCGCCTCTATGGTTGCGCCTCAACTCTTTCGGGAGGCTGGTTGTAAAGTTTTCACAATAAATTCACAGATCGATGGAACCTTTCCAGGCAGAGACTCCTACCCCCGTGAGGGAACTATTGATGATCTACAAAAAATCACCGTAGAGTGGGGAGCAGATATGGGCGTGGCTTACGATGGGGATGCTGACAGAGCGGTTTTTGTGGATGATAAGGGGCGAGTGGTGCGTCCAGAGACTGCAGGCGTTCTTTTCATCAAGGACGCGCTTTCCAAGAAGAGGGGTAAAATAGTAGCTAACGTTTCAAGCTCTATGATTATACAGGAACAGGCTGAGGCCTTGGGTGGAGAAGTGGTCTATGAGAGGGTAGGTGATGTTTTCATGACTGAAGCAATGAAAAGGCATAAGGCAATATTTGGGATTGAACCTTCAGGACATTTTTATTCGAATCGGTTCTATCCCTTCGATGACGGCATTCAATCTAGTCTACTTTTGGCAGAGATTATCTCTAAACAAGAAAAAGCTCTATCTAGACTTGTGGATGAAATTCCAAAATATCCCATGATTGAAGAAACAGTAAAATGTGCGGATGAAAAAAAATTTAAAGTAGTGGAAGGCATCAAAGAAAAACTTGAAAGAAGGGGATACCAACTTAACCTGATGGATGGAGTGAGGGTAGACCAAAAGGAAGGCTGGTTTATAGTTAGACCCTCTAACACTCAACCATTAATCCGCGTTACTGTAGAGGCGAAAACGGAGTCAAAATTAAAAGAACTCAAAAATGAGATATTAGCACTCTTAAAAACAGAGATGGAAAAAATTTAGAATGCCCAAAAAGGTAGGGGGCAAAGTTTCTTGTCCGAAAATGGGATATGAAAAGTTTCTGGCGTATCTTAATTGGGAGAAATATTTTTGATTAGCTTTTTGTATCATTTTTACTTCTCTAAATTCCCCTATTTTTCCTCCTTTTACCAAAAGAAACTATTTTATATCTTCTTTAAAAGTGTGGCCTAAACCTCCGAAAGCAGAGCGCTAATAAAGTAAAAAACATCTCCAAGACCAAGCAAAAACGCTTTTGCCCATTTTGGTAAAAAATACTTCAACCTTCTGAGATAAAAAACCGTGCTGAATTTATTTCCAAATTTTTCAACCATTTCAATTGACTGTTGCTCATTTGGGGGGATAGATATTTATCTTAGATGTGTGTTGATATGCGTTGTAGAAAATTTAGAAAATGAGCTACTCCACGAAAATGTTTCAAAACAAGCAACACCTAGGAAACATATGTGTGACGGTAAACGATGCTAACTACAGATTGTCCCGACTAGTGGCTCATAATATTTCTGTTTTTATAGTAACTTTAAAATACTATATTAAGTTTAAAAAACGTAAAAGGAGTTGATTTGAAACCTAATGGGGTGTAAAAATAGATGGAAGAAGCACTTGCCCACCACATTATAGGAGAGCTGTATTCGACCTCAGAAAACATCAATGATCTAAAATTTATTAAGAAGGTTTTCATGGACGCGGTGAAAAAGGCGGGTCTAACAGTACTGACCTCTAAATTTCACAAGTTTAAACCTCATGGTGTTAGTGGATTCATTATGATCAGTGAATCTCACTTATCAATTCATACTTGGCCTGAAAGTGGATATGTGGCAATAGATGTCTTCACTTGCGGAAGTTTATCAAAGTGTAGGGAAGCATATGAGTATATAGTGTCAATGTTTAAACCAGCGTATCACACGAAGACAGAAATTGCGAGGGGAAAGTTGACTCAGCACAGAGACTCCGAGAAGGATTTAATTTATGAACGATGAAAACCTCACCATGTGGTTTGCTAATTGGCACACCGACAATATTCAGCACCTAGTAAAGGTTAAATCCATTTATTGCACTGACTCAGAATTTCAAAGAATTGAGGTCGTCGACTCCAAAGTTTATGGGAGACTGCTCATTCTTGATGGGGAAATCCAGTTATCCACCAAATTTAACTCCTATATCCACGAAAGCATGACGCATCCCGCCCTACTTTTACACCCCAACCCCAAAAACATACTCATAATAGGAGGAGGAGACGGAGGCTCTACCACAGAGGTAATTAAGCATAATATAGAATCTGTTACTGTCGTGGAAATAGATGAAAAAGTTGTCCAAGTTGCTAAGGAATATTTCCCCAGCATTTCAGCCGGATTTTCAGACCCCCGAGTAACAATAAAGTATCTAGATGGCAGAAATTTTGTAGAGAATTGTAAGCAAAAATTTGATGTAATAATCAATGATATTTCAGACCCAAAAGAATCCGCATGTAGCGTTTTCACAAAGAGCTTCTTCGTTAAATTGTATAATTGCTTGACGAAGGATGGACTATTCATTACACATGCTGAATCCCCAGACTCCTGCGAGGAGGTGTTTTACAGGGTTATAGCAACTTTGCGGAATGTTTTTCCCATAGTTAGGCCCTTTAGAGTCTGGATTCCGCCCTACATCGATTTTTGGGGAAGAATAATCGCATCTAAAAAATATGACCCCTTAGAGTTTGATACCCTACAAATTGCAGAGCGTATTCACGATAGAAAGCTTTTGCTTGAATGGTTAACTCCAGATCTTTTTTATGCTATGTTCCGCTCCTTCTCCAAGGATGTTATCAACAAAATGAGTCAAGAATGGAGAATAATTACTGAGGAGGATTTCCCAATCTTTAAGAGACCTTAAAAAAAGTTTTAGGGGTGACTAGTATAGCAAAACTGGAAATTAACAAAAATTTTCTAGCCTCAATGGTGAAGGAATGCAAAAAGAAGAATCCAAAGGATCCAAACATTACCTCCTACGAAATTTCAAGAATAATATTTCAGCTTAGGGAGGGGAGGATCCTAAGCAATATTGTGTCTAGAATGCAGGTAGCCTCAGTAATGACAGTGTTGGGATATTTACACTATAAGGATTTGCTTACGTATAATCACAATACAGGAGTTTTTAAGCTTAGGAGAGCACCAGTTTGGAATTTAAAATCCTTTACTCAGATTCAATATCAAGTTTTGAGAGAAGCGCTCCCTAAAGAGAACCTGCTCAACCAAATTTTAAAGAAACGCAATCTTGAGTTAATATCGGAATATGCCCAGCTATTCATAAACTTAGAAACACTTCTCAGAAAATTTACTCTAATGCAGTCATACAACGATGTGGAGGGCAAAGACATTATTTTCGTTGGGGACGACGATTTGTTAAGTGTGTTTACCGCCCTGCTGGGAGAAGCCAATCAAATAACTGTTCTGGATGTAGATGAGAGAATCTTAAGCTTAATCGAAAGATTATCAAAGGAAAACGATCTAAACATAGAAACTTTAAAACATGATTTAATGCATCCTCTACCTCCAACTCTACAAAATAAATTCGACACCTTTGTCACAGACTCCTCACACTGTTTGGGGGGAATAATGCTCTTTGTAAGTAGAGGAATATCTTCACTTAAAAAAGGAATCGAAACTGCAGGATACTTCAATTTCCAAACTGTCGACGAGGAGCCAATAATGAGCTTCCAAATAAGGAGGAGAATTTTCGAATACCTGATTAATACTATGAAAGTCGTAGTATCATGTGCTATTCCCTCCTTTGTCAACTATATTATCCCAGTGCAGGAAAATAAGATGTTAACAGAAAAGCTCATCGAAGCCCTAAGGGCTCCCAATTTCGATCAGTTTAAACCTTTAAGCGCATATAGGGATGCCTCAACCTTCATAGAGTTCTACCCATACTTCACAATGGAACCAGTAACAATAGTGAGAATAAATTGTTTAGACTCAGAGCCCCTCATCAAAGGAGAATTTGATGAAGAATCGGAAAAGAAGCTTGGACCCATCTACTCATGGAAAT
>JAHAWU010000062.1 GCA_018383815.1 Candidatus Jordarchaeia archaeon
TCCAGTCTCTGCTCTGTTCTGGTTTGGGCTTCTGCGAGCTGCTCCAGTCTCTGCTCTGTTCTGGTTTGGGCTTCTGCGAGCTTGTTTACTGCTGTTGTTAGTTTGTCGAATTCTTCTCTTGTTGCCCTAATTTCCTTCATTCTTTCGTCTACTATTTTGATTATGATTTCGTAGAGTTCCGGTGTCATTGAGGCCATTTTCTCACCATTCTTCTACATAAAAAAGAAGGAATAGCTAATTTAAAGTAATCGTCTTTGGAAATTGGAAGATTTGTAAAATGTTTTCATTTTTTCTTTAGCTTATTGTTTTTGGAATGGATTTAATTAATTTATGGGCTTGGCTATGTTGTATTCTGCTCTTCAAAAAAAGGATAAGAGTTATGGGAATTACCGTGTGGGAGCGACGGCTTCTGGTGGTTTTTCGGGGGCTGTTCTCTCGTAGGTGGCGGGATTGTAGGCGCTCGCCCACAGATAGTCTAGAATTGTTTCAACATCTGGGTCTATGCGCACATCAATGACTGCGGGGATTCCGGAGTCGAATGCCCTCTTTAGGGCGGGTTTTATTTCTTTGGGGTCTGTGACCAGTTCACCGTAGCAGTCAAAGGCTTCAGCGTACTTGTCATACCTGGTGTTTGGGCTGAGTTTTGAACCCAGTCCGTAAAACTTCGGTCCGTGTGCCAGTCTCTGAATTCTGGCCACCATTCCCCATTGGCAGTCATTATGGATTACCGTAACGAAGGGGAGGTCATGTCTCCTTGCGGTGTCTATCTCTTTTCCGTTGAATAGGAAGCTTCCATCTCCGGTGTAGACCAGGACTTTTTTATCCGGGTTTGCTGCTTTTGCCGCTACGGCCATGGGTACTCCGCCGCCCAGATGTTGAATGTAGAGGCCGCCTGAGAAGTATAGGTGTTTGGGATAGTAGGCTCTAAGATACATCAGTCCCCAAACTGTGGTGTCGCCTCCATCCAGAATTATGATGCCGTCTCGGGGCATGAATTCCCTAATTTCTTTAGCCAGCCTTTGGGGTTTAATTGGAATATCATCACTGGACCCATCCTTAGCTAATCTTTCCTCAAACTTCTGCTTCTCCACCCGCATTTTTTCCACCCAATCAGTCTCAGGTCGAGGTTCCTTTAGCATTTCCTTAGCCTGCTGGTAGAACTGTGATAGTACCGCCTTGGCGTCACCCACAATGCCAATTTCCACGGGCCTATTTCTTCCAATCTCCTCAGCACATATGTCTACCTGTATAATTTTGACATCTGGCGCAAAAAACGGCGGTTGACCGTACCCAAAAAGGTCAGTGTACCTTAAACCCACAACCAAAGCCACATCCGCGACTGGAAGCATTGCTTGTCCTGGTCCCTCCATGATGCTTGCCAAGCCAAAGCATAGGGGATGATCATCTGGAATGAGTCCTTGACCCCAACCCCAAGCACCCACAGGAATCTTTGTCAACTCCACAAACTTTCTGGCTTCCTCGCCAGCATTGGCGAACCCCGCTCCACTGCCCAGCATAATTACTGGCCTTTTGGCGTTGAGCAAAAGCTTAAGAGCTCTCTTAATAGCTTCTGGGTCTCCATGAGGTCGAATCAGCGTCCTGTTTTTTTCCATGGGTTGGAAGCAGTTTTGCACACACTCCAAACGATCGTCGCACTCCTTAACCATCACATCCACAGGAATATTCAGAAGAACTGGCCCAGGTCTACCACCCGCAGCTATTCGGAAACACATGTTAATGTACTCGGGCAGACGAGCGGTCTCATAGCAGAATCCACTCCACTTGGTAAAGGAACTATACATTTTCGCCGCGTCAAACTCGTTTACAGTGCACTTCTCAACACTCATAATAGGAGGGTGTGTAGCCAGAGCTACAACTGGAATGCACTCCTGATAAGCTACGGTAATTGATGGAGCAAGGTCAGTTACTCCTGGGCCCGACTGCACCAGACATACGCCCACCTCGCCCGTGGAAATGAACCAGCCTTGGGCCGCATGGCCGGTGGCTTGTTCGTGTCTAAAGTCTATGAGGCGGATACCCGCATCTTCGCAATAGTTGTAGATTAGGTCGTCGTCGCCGCAGAGGGTAAAAATAACTTTCACATTCTGGTTTTTGAGAGCCCTGACTATGAGTTGGGCTCCATTTACAACAACCATATGGACATTCTCCCTCCATATTTTGAAGAATTAATTTCCCTCCAAAGTATTTAAATCTATATTTTTCTCAGGCTTTTTAGAGTTAATTAAGGGTTCACATGTTCCTAGGCAATTTCTATTTAGGGAGACGAGAATGGTTTTGAGTGGCTATTGCTACTTGGTCGGCTTCCTCTTCTGTCAAAAATTTTTTCTCATGAGCATGTGAGATTGGGACAATCTGAAACAGTTACCAAAGTGATGAAATTTAATAAAAAAGAGGGGGAAGGAGTTTGCTATTTAACCCTTTTTTATGCCTTTTCGTAGCTTTGTTTGCACGCTCCAATGACTACTTCCGCAATCTGGCTGGGTTCAAGCATGCCTATCTGTATGTCCTTGGTGGCCCACTCTTTGACTTTGGCTCTAATTGTGTTCTCGTCTATTTTTAGGCCTATGAGTTGTTTTTCAAGTTTTTCTAGTGCATCGGCGGGGGTCATATGCATTGTGCCGGTAAACATTATGTCCTTTATGGTGTCCCCTTCTCTGAGAACATAGGCCCTTATTAGGGGTCCGGCTGTAACCTTCATAAAAGTTTTACCCAGACTAGTGCCGGAAGGAATTTCTTGGAATTTCTTTTCAGCAGATCTGGCGAAGATCCATGGTTCTGAGTGGAATTGCTTTTTGAATTCGCTAACGTATTGCATGACTATTTCTGGCATTTCTCCTTCTTCTACTTCTACGTTGAAGGCCTTTTTTAGTGTCTGGAGGGTTATCTCCATCCAGTCTTTTCTTATTCTGTCGATTTCTTTTAGCCCCTTAGGAAAGACGCCTGCTTCTTGGAAGTTCCAGTTTCTTGTTTTTACATCCTTTAAAACCTTGTCTGAAAACTTTTCTGCAGGCACCTTCAATACCTCATCTATAAGGTCGGTGGTCTTAGTTGAGTGAGGTGCTATCCCTATTCCCACAGCACTGAAAAGCCCTGAAGCCCCGGTTCCCATCATTTTTCTCCACACTCTCATTTTGGGGTCCCAAAGCTCCATATCGTTTAAAGGTCGGTACCTCATAGGAATCCGATACTTCTCACTAATAACGTCTGCGAAGGTCCCCATAAACTTCATTAAGATTAAGTCTATTGTTCCGGGCAAATCGGGGTTCTTGTCCTTGTTCCAAATTATGGTCATGGCGGGCTCCGTGCCAGGCTCATTGTACATCACTCCTCCTCCCGCTGCAAGACCCCTAGTGACTTTAATATTGTGCTTAATGCATGCTTCGTAATTTATGTCTCTCAAAACATCGCAGTAACGCTGTATAAAAACGGCTGGCTTATTTATATAATAAAATATAACAGTGTCGGGAATTTTCCCCTCAGCGCTTGCCCTTAGAAGAGCGGGAATATAAGCCCCACACCAATCAGCAATGTCCGTTTCAGTTATAACCATACTCCACTTTTTAGTCATTACTTCAACCTCAAACTTTCACTTATATGCCCCTCAAGGGGGTTAACACCGTTATAAATTTGATTTACTATATAAACATTGCTACAACAAGCAAATTAGCTAACTTCCCCCTTGCGAGGAAGATTTGGCCACCCTCTTTCAGTTTCCCATCTTCAGCACTATGTAAATAATTTTCAGATTTCCCCAAAACATGGTGGAAAAGGACAAAAAACATTTAAAAGTCTTAGATAGTATTCTGAATCATAAATAAGCTGAAAAGTCGTTCCTATACGTCTTTTTTTGCTTATTTTTTTAAGATATAGGAGTTTATATTTATGCCAATTAAGAAAGGAGACGTTGTAAAAGTTGAATATACTGGAATGTTAGAGGACGGAACCATTTTTGATTCTTCAGTAGGAAGGGAGCCGTTAGAGTTTGAGGTTGGTTCTGGACGAATCATAAAGGGGTTCGACGAGGCAGTTATAGGAATGGAAAAAGGAGAAGAAAAAGAGTTTAGCATAGAGCCCAAAGACGCTTATGGAGAATACGATCCCGAGTTGCTCAGAAGAATTCCCAGAAACAAGCTTCCCCCAGAAGCAGATGTGGGAATGATAATTATACTAAGAACCCCAGAGGGGATGCAAATACCCGCAGAAATAGCGGAAGTAACAGAGGAAGAAGTAACCATCGATTTAAACCACCCACTAGCTGGACAAACCTTAAACTTTAAGATCAAAATCATAGATATATCCTAAACTTTTTTGGGATTTTTCCCATTTTTTTCTTTAAGATCTTTACCTAAACTACGCAAAAAGTCCAACTCAGCCAGAGATGAAAATCATTATTTTGAGGCAGTAATATACCTATGTATGCAACTGTTAATTTAAAAATGCTAATTTAAAAAAGAGGATGACTGAAATATAAATAAGTTCATTTCCTATAAACACCGTACTTGAAAGTAGCTTCAGTCATAGCCTTCACATTTTCTAATCTGGCCTCGTCTGGGATACCCGCAACAGCCCCATCAATTATGAAGCCCCCACCTTCACCCACGACATCTATTAGTTTTTTACAATACTCTTCCATCTGGGTTGCTGTTCCAGCAACAAATAATGATGCAGGTATGCCTCCTCTGAGGCAGATCCGGTCTCCGATTTCCTCCTTAGCCTTAAAAATGTCTGTCTTATCTATACAAGCTACAATTTTTCCTTTTGGTAGTTCCTTTAAATATTCTAGGCGTGGAGTGTAATCCCCTTCGAAGACTGGCATAGGTTGTAGTCCAGCATTAATTAAATCCAGTATTAGTTTTTTGAGAGACGGCCAATAAAATTCTTCGAATTGTACATTGGACATAAATCCCCCTGCGCCCCGGTGGAGCGGAATGAACACTCGGGGATTACCGGTCATTCGAGCCATAGATACTGCGGCTTCTGCTTGATAGGGCTCCACTAATTTTACTGCGTGTTTTAGTTCTTCGGGATTTCTATACATATCAAGCATCGAGCCTCGCATCCCCCTAAGAAAATCCGAAATCACGTCGAAGGGGGCCATTGCAACAGCATTCGCCTGTATAGGATAGCCCAGACTTTTCATCTCTGTCTCATAACTCATTTGTACGCCCATCCATTGTATGAGAGCCTCACCCGCTTTCCTCAGGTCCTCCATAGCTTGTGCGAAGTCTGGCGAAACCGCAGTCATAGGGATGGTTAAAACCCCACCCAATCCCATGAATGAACTGATTTCAGGAAGTGTTTTGAGAAATTCGAATATCCCAAACACACGTGGAAGATACTTTCTGATTATAAAATCAGCGGGATTAGCTAGAAATTCCTTGTACTCGTCTGCCTTCATGTACTCCCCTTCAATGTACTGGAAGGGTACCTCGTCTGGGAGGTCCAACCCAGGCACCCTAAACAATTTCAATTTCGAATATTTGAATAGATTTCCTGAAAACAAAGAAAACATTGAGGGTGCCAAATCCCAATTGAATTCCAAGACTGTTTCCTTATAGGCAGCAGCTGCTCCGGATAGGTTAAACATAGCTTCTTTGAAACTCATACCTTTATAGCGACAAGGCCAAAAAATGGTAAAGGGCGCAAGGGGAATCCTATCTGGCTCTTTTATGGCCACTGCATCATTCCACCTCTGCTCTCTCTCCTTATACAATTCCTCGGGATTTTTCGACAATTCATTCACCCCTTTAAAAGTCATATATCATATTGATTCTCGAAATTATCTT
The DNA here is from genome assembly GCA_018383815.1 of Candidatus Jordarchaeia archaeon. Lineage (GTDB taxonomy): Archaea > Asgardarchaeota > Jordiarchaeia > Jordiarchaeales > Jordiarchaeaceae > Jordiarchaeum. The sequence continues at coordinate 5,808 of JAHAWU010000062.1, forward strand.
GCGGATTAGTTAAAAATTAAGGGTACATAGATTTACGAAATAAGAAATAAATAGATTGATGATTAAGCTGCATTTTTTTTATTTTCTATATACACCGTATTTCTTGGTTACCTCAGTCATAACTTTCACGTTTTCTGGCCTAGCCTCGTCGGGTACGCCTAGGGCTCCTTCAATCATAAAGCCCCCACCCTCACCCACCACATCAATGAGTCTTTTGCAATACTCCTCCATCTGGGCGGGAGTTCCTGCTACGTATAGTGAGGCAGGAATATTTCCCTTGAGGCAGAGTCTGTCTCCGATTTCTTCCTTGGCTTTGAAAATGTCGGCCTTATCCAGCCATGCTATGATTTTTCCTTTAGGGAGTTCTTTTAGAAAGTCTAGGCGAGGGGTATAATCACCTTCGAAGAAGGGCATGGGTTGTAGTCCAGCACTGACAATGTCAAGTAGCAGTTTTTTCAGGCTTGGCCAGTAAAACTCGGCGAATTGATCATTATTCATGAATCCACCTGCTCCGCGATGAAGTGGAATGAATACCCTTGGATTGCCGTACATTTTAGCCATGGAAATTGCTGCTTGTGCTTGGTATGGTTCTATTAACCTAATTAGGTGTTTTAGTTCTTCGGGATTTCGGTACATGTCAAGCATTGCGCCCCGCATTCCTCTCACGTAGTCAGAAACTATATCGAAGGGAGCTTGTGCAAAAGCATTTACCTGTATAGGATAGCCCAGACTTTTCATCTCTGTCTCATAACCCATTTGTACGCCCATCCACTGCATGAGAGCCTCACCCGCTTTCCTCAGATCCTCCATAGCTTGTGCGAAGTCTGGCGAAACCGCAGTCATAGGGATGGTTAAAACACCACCCAGCCCCATGAATGAGTTAATCTCAGGAACCGCTCTGAGAAATTCGAATATCCCGAAAACGCTGGGGAGATATTTTCTAATTATAAAGTCAGCCGGATTAGCAAAGAATTCTGGATAATCCTGTGCTTTCATGTGCTCAATCTCAACAGCTTGGAAGTTTACATTGTCTGGGAGGTCCAACCCAGGAATCTTTAAAATTTTCAATTTTAAAAATTTGAACACGTTTCCCGAAAACATAGGTAACATTGAAGGGGCCATATCCCAATCGAATTCCAGAACTGTTTCCTTGAAGGCTTTCGCTGCTCTCGCATGGTCGAACATAGCTTCCTTAAAACTCAACCCCTTATATCGGGCTGGCCAAAAGTTAACAAAAGGACACAGTGGAACCCTATCTGGCTCCATAATGGCTACAGCGTCGTTCCATCTCTGTTCCCTTTCTTTAAAAAGCTCTTCCGGTGTTTTTGGCATTTTAAGCACCTACCCATCTCTTGGCAATGGCCACGGCCTCAACAGCATCTTTCCCATAAGCATCAGCACCCACATATTCTCTAATGGTTTCGTCCATTTGGCCACCGCCAATCATAATTTTTACCTTGCCTCTCAAACCAGATTTTTCAATTTCTTTAATGGTTTCCTTCATAGAATCATATGCCAGTGTTAGAAAACCGCTCAAAGCCACAATTTCTGGATTCTCCTTTTTTATTGCTTCTACAAATTTTTCTTTAGGCACATCCACACCTAGATCTATCACATCAAAACCATTCGCATCCAGTATGAATTTCACTACATCCTTCCCAATATCGTGTATGTCTCCAAACACTGTTCCCAGTACCACCTTGCCCAAACGCTTGACCTTAGCACCAGCCTTCAATTTTGGTTCTAAGATTTCCGCAATCTGCCTCAGAATCTCACCAGACATAATTAAGTCTGGAAGGAAGAACTCCTTTTTCTCAAACTTATCCCCTACTTTGGCCATAGCTATTCGAACCTGCTCCAAGATCTTAAGGGGATCTTCTCCTGCATTTACCATTTTCCGAACCAGATCCACAGCATTCTTCTCATCTAGACTCACAATCAAACTAACTAAATCCTTGGGCAAAATATTCTCCTCCAAAATCTGAATTTCACATCGAAGCTCCTAATTTTTTGTTCAAGTTACATTCCTCTTTATATAAATAAACTTATTCTAAAACTTGTTGGCGAATATTATAAATTTTTAATTCTAGGATAAATTATCCTACATTGTAATGAATACAGAGAATTCCAACTAGGTAAACAGAAAAATTATATATCCTTTACAGTCTTGGGTTCTAGTATATAATCGATAACACATCAACTTTGGTAGGAGAAAAAAAGTTGCATAAAGATCTGGACGGCAGAATCCAGAAACTGGTAGAAATACTAAGACAATCCCGCAAGTGTGTGGTATTAACAGGAGCCGGAGTCTCCACCGAGAGCGGCATCCCCGATTTCCGAGGACCAAACGGAACTTGGAAAAAGTATGACCCAGAAATATCAACCGCCAGTAGCTTTGTGCTAAAACCCCACCAGTTCTGGTTTTTCGCCATACAATTCGCCGGGCCCCTCCTGCGAGCAGAACCCAACCCCATACACAAGTCACTAGCAGAACTGGAAAAAATGGGATACGTATCCTGTATCATCACTCAAAACATTGATGGTCTACACCAAAAAGCGGGCAGCAGAAACGTAATAGAGCTACATGGAACTGCCTGGAGGTCTGTGTGCGTCAACTGTGGACAAAAATACTCGTTTGAATATGTTATGACCCAGATGGTTCCCATGTGCTCCCTAGTGCCCAGATGTATGTGGTGCGGCCACATACTCAAGCCCGACGCCACCCTCTTCTTTGAAGAAATCCCCCAACAGCTCTACCAACAGTGCCTATCCGAACTCGACGAATGCGACCTTCTACTAGTAGTGGGGTCAACACTCCTTGTAGAGCCTTCAGGAAGCTTCCCAGAAATGGTCAAAAAACAGGGAAAAAAGGTAGCCATAATTAACCTGGAAAAAACATGGTTCGACGAAAACTCAGACATAGTAATTAATGGAAACGCCTCAGAAATATTGACCAGAGTCGTCCAACAAATAAAAAAATGACTGTGAAAATGCGTCGTTTACGTCTCTGTCTGAGTGTGCTCCGAATAAACCATTGGCAAAAATAATAGGAACAGACAAGGAAAAATAGAAAAGGCTCTCCATACAAATGCATAGTTTATAAGTGGGTTTCCACATATCAAGTTCGAAACATAAACCCACAAAGCTACCGCAGTTTAAAATACAAAACTAAAAAGAAGTAAAACACCACATTCGAAATAAAGTCCCCCTTCTAGTTGGCGCCGTCCCTTACTCTCCCAATCAACAACCATTTCCCGCTTCTCTCCTCAAACCCCTAAAAACTAAAATTTTTATGACCTAGAAACACGTTTCCATTAAAATTCTTGGGAGGAAATTAGTTAGCTTGTTCAGTAAATTTTTTAAAAAAATTGGGGGTGATGGGCTTTTAGCCCATGAGAATGTCCTTGTACTGGTCTCTGAGCACTTTTTTGTTGAATTTACCCACGCTGGTTTTGGGAAGCGAGTCCACAAATATGACTTTGTCGGGAAGCCACCATTTCGGCACTCGTTCGGGATACTTTTTGAAGTGCTCTAGAATTTCCTGCTCGGTTACTTTGCCTTTATAGTCTGGTTTGGGTACAATTATGACGAGTGGTCTCTCGTCCCACTTCGCGTGTTTGACTCCTATGACACAGGCTTCCATTACCGCTGGATGCAGGCTGGCTACATCCTCCAGGGTGAGTGTGGATATCCATTCGCCGCCGCTCTTTATAACGTCTTTGGTTCTATCCCTAATGTGAATATATCCTTCACTGTCGATGGTAGCTATGTCTCCGGTGTGCATCCATCCTCCTCTCCATAGCTCTGCGGTTTTTTCAGGGTCCTTGTAGTACTCCATTGTGAGCCAGGGTGCTCTTACCACTATTTCGCCCATTGTTTTGTCGTCTGCTGGGACATCATTCATGTTCTCATCTACAACCCTAAGGTGAACCAGTGGAACTGGTAATCCAGCTGTGATCCATCTTGAGATTTTTTCTTCTTTTGGTAAATCTTTATGTTCTGGTCTGATGAATGCCTCTGTGAGCAGTGGGAAGCTTTCGGTTAAACCGTACGCGGCAAATATTTTCATTCCATATTCCCATCCTTGCTCCGCCAGTCCTCTGGGCAGCGCTGACCCTCCAATGAAGCATTTGAATCCCTTCAGTTGAGGTATGGCTTCTTTGAAGTTGGGTGCCCACATCATAAGAACTAGCAGTGTGGGTACAAATGCCGACACGGTACATTTCTCTTTTACCAATAGGTTTACCATCATTGTGGGGTCGTATCTACCTGGGAGCACCTGCTTCATTCCAAAGAGTGCGCAGGAGTAGGGTAGCCCCCAAGCGTGGGCATGGAATAGTGGAGTTATATGCAGTAAGACGTCATCCATTCCTATGCCCCAGTAGGCTCCCGATGCGGCGGATTGTACAAGGCTATGCAATACTCCCTGCCTTTGTGAGAAGATGCAGCCTTTTGGTAGTCCGGTGGTTCCTGTTGTGTAGCACATAGTGGCTATGGTGTTTTCGTCGAGGTCTGGATACTCGTAATCTGCCGATGCGGATTGATGGAGTTCATTGTAGTTGTATATGGGTTCAAGTTTTGTTTCTGGAATTTCTTTGGTGTCATTTATGACTATGTAGTGTTCTACAGTTTTTAGTTTGGGAGCTATTGCCTCTATTAATGGTAGGAAGTCCTGGTTGAAGAGCAATACTTTGTCTTCCGCATGGTTTACTACGTACTCGGCTTCTGCGATGGAGAGTCTGGGGTTTCCCTCGTGTAGAACCGCTCCCATGCATGGGACACCCCAGTATAGGTCGAAGAACTGGTAGGTGTTCCAGTCAAAGCATACTACTTTGTCTCCCTCTTTTACTCCTAGTTCTGCCAGCATGTTTGAGCATTTTCTCGCCCTCCTGTCCATCTCCTTGTAAGTGAACCTGAGGGTGTCTCGATACACAATTTCGGAGTTGGGATATACTTTCGAACAGTTTTCCAATATATGCTTATACAGTAAAGGATACCTATATGCCATAAAACCACTCCCATTTTTTAGAGCTTTTAAAAAATTTATTTGATAAACTCCTATATTAAATTGTCTGTTTAAGAATCCTATGAGATAGGGCCTAGTATCTTTTTCCAACTTTTTCGGATAAAGATGCGCTATTTTCAAAAGAGTTAACAGAGAGATCGGCAAAAAGAAGGCACTAAGAAAGAATTTTACCGCATAAATTCTGATATATGTTGAGGTGTAAGACTTTTCGTGATTGGCTCTAGAAAAAAAGGGAAAGAAAGTGAATTGTTTGCATTTTTATAGGGTGAGCAGTAGGTAGACTAGAATGTGGTATTTCAGCCACCAGTAGGGTGAGAAAACGTCCAAAAGACTTATTCCCAAGGATAGGGGTCCACCGAAGGCGTTTAAAGTGTTTATAATGTTTGAACTTGCGAAAAGGTCTTGCACCCCTATTCCAGAAACTGTTTCCAAGTATACTAAGAAGGTCACTATTTGGACGTTTTGGACGAGAACTAGGCATAGGTTGATTGTCACTCCAAGAATAACTATTATTCCGGCCAGTAGGGGAAAGCCGATTTCTCCCTTCACCATAGACACCTCAAGTAACATTTTATTAAAGCATTTTACGAATCTGTATCCCTTCTAATTGTTATTTCTCCCATTATTTTAGTGTTTGGACTGGGATAGAACCTTTTTTCGCGCAGCTGCAGTGATCGTTGGCAAGCCTCCGACTGGATTTTTGTTATGATTTCATTTGTTCTATTTGTTGTATAGCTATTTTAGCGGCTTTCCTAACCTGTATATCTTTATCTTTTAGAGCTTTGGGGGGTTCTACTGCCTTTTTGTCTCCTGTTTCCCCCAGCATTTCTGCTGCTTTCCACCGCAGTTTCCAGCTCTCATGCGTTAATGCCTTAATTAGGGGTTCTACTGCTCTGCTGTCCCCTATTTTTCCCAGAGCTTCCATCGCCGCCAATCGAACATCTATATCTTCATCATTCAGTGCCCTCAATAAGGGTTCTACTGCTTTTTTGTCTCCTATTTCTCCTAGAGCCTCTGCCGCCGCCCATCGCACCTTCCAAGCCTCATCATTAAGCACTGCAATGAGGGGTTCTACCGCCCTTCTACTTTTTATTTCCCCTAGAGCACTTGCCGCCTTTTCTCGAACATCTTTATCATAATCATTTAATGCTTGTATCAATGTTCCCATAGACACTTTTTCTATTAGTTTTTGAAGGCGCTGATGACTTTAATAATGCCCGCCAATCAGTTTCTATCGTCTGTTTGGCTGATTCTCCTTTTATACCCGTAATTTTTTCTAATGCTTCTTCTGCTCTTATTCTGACAAGTAAATCCTTATCGTCATTTTGCGCTTTTCTAAGGGCTTCTTCTGCTTTCCCGCCTCCTATCCTTCCCAGAGCTTCTGCTGCCAGAGCTCGAATTTCCCAGTTACTGGCATGATTTAAGGTATCTATTAAGCCTTTGACATCTTTCTGTTGCTCCATCCTTTTCAAATCCCGCTTATAGAACTCAGCTTCTCCCATGACAAAGCCTTTATATATACTGTACATAGCATTTAGCATCAGAATATTAATAATCGTTTGGTTACCAAAAAAATTTTTATACTTGAAACAGTAAAAAGGGAAGGGAGAGGTGGTATTGTGAGTGAAGACAAGTATAAGAAATTTAAGGGTTACAAGTTTGCGCCCAACACTTATAAGGTGACGGGGGACGCAATAAGGGCTTACGCTAAGGCAACTGGAGATTTGAAACCTGAATACACTGATCCTGATGACTCAAAAATAATTGCTCCTCCCTCATTCTTGTCGGTCGTGTTCCTTCCCTCGTTCTACGGAGCCGGGAAACTGGCTGAAGAGGGAATAATAAAAGATTTGACCAAACTTCTTCACGGCGGTCAGAGATACGAGTACTATCAACCAATAAGACCCGGAGACGTTCTCGTCTCCCAAGTGGAAGTAGTAGACATGTATGTTAAGAATGAAATGCTTTTCATGATATTCGATATACCAATAAAAAAACAGGATGATACTCTAGTCGGAAAAGTGGTGACAACAGCCATAATAAGAAAAGGAGGATTCTAAAAGCTTAATCAATCCCAGAAGCCTCCCTCTTTAAATATCAGATCCCTTTTATCCTTTATGCTTAGAAACTAGCAAAAAACAGAGTTTTTGGGCACCCAATTCCAGTTGACCAGAGAAATAGGACCTCAAAATAGAATATCCCTTCAAAAAGAAGTAACTCATAATTCAAACCTAACTCCCACAATTCCCAATCGAACCAACTCCAAATCATTTCAACAATGTTGTCCCACGTTAGTTAATATAATAATCATACCTTTTGATGAGCTGTGAAAATTCTATTTTTCGATTCTCTAAGGAGGCTCCAGACTCTCTTTCCTGATTGCGAAACCAATTATAAGATTTGGATAAAGGGCTCCCTACCATACTAACACTGGAAATAATGCCTTCTTTATTGTGTTCTATGTGAGGGAAAAGAATAAGTGAATTTGTTGTGTCTCGAGATTTATGTCATCCAGAGTTATTCCATATGAGAATTTGACCTGGGTGGAGCTGGACTCCCTTGATAGGGACAAAACTGTTATACTGGTGGCTGTGGCACCAATGGAGCAGCATGGACATCACTTGCCACTGGGCACCGATTTCTTTGAGTGCATAACTATTATGGAAGGTGTCGGTGAAGAACTAAAAGAAAAGGTTTCTGATCTCAACGTTTTAAGGTATCCTCCCATACCTGTGGGCACAGGCACTATGGATAAGACGGGAACCGTGGAGTTCAGGCAGGAGACGGTTAAGAACATAATTTATGAGTTGGGCCAATCTTTAGCCATCTACGGTTTCAAGCACATAATAGTCTTCGGATGCCATGGAGCCCCCACCTTCGCTATTGCTATCGAAGAAGCCTGCGAAGAGTTAAACCAGCAGTACGGAGACATCATCTTCCCCCCAATGGGATACTGTTTATCACAAATATTTGTTTCCCGCCCCCAAGACGCACCAGAAGAAATACGCCAAATGGCAGATAGATTCCCAAAGGACTGGCACGCCGGCTATGGAGAAACCTCAATGATGCTAAACATAAATCCAGAATTAGTCAAAGACTATAGAAAATTTGAACCCGTAGAAGTAGATGTAATCAAACTCTTAGACCGAAAGGCAGCTGACAAATATGGAAAGGGATTAGGATACTTTGGCTATCCCGCCCAGTCTTCAAAACAATTTGGGAAACTAATGCTAGACCACACAATCAAGATTCTCACCAAAATGTCAATCGATTTTCTAAAAAGAGAAAACTATAAACAATACCTGCACACACCCTATTGGAATCTGCCCCACCTGAGAACAAAATCTGAGAAACATCGCTAACCCCCCATTCTTAAAAAAGTGATTTAGTTAAACTAACAGCTATACCGTTTCAGCAAGTTAGGCCTCTATGCTTTTTCCTCAATTTTCACTATATTCCTATTTTTGGAGAATTTTCCGCTACATTAAATAAGGAGTTTTAAAAATTGAAGTTGGGAAGTTGACTAAAAATTTAAATTTGTCTATCCTTAAATTAACGTAATCCCTAGAAATTGGGTTTTATAGTTTATGGTTAGCTGTCACGTTAAGTGGTGGTATTGATATGTCTAAAAAGGAGTTTAGAGAAGTTGTGTTCCCACAAGGTTTCCTCTGGGGGGCTGCAACCTCGGCTCACCAGGTTGAGGGCAACAACACTAATAATCATTGGTGGGTTTGGGAGCAGGAGGGTGGACACATCCACGATGGTTCAGTTTCTGGACGTGCCTGTGACCACTATAACTTGTATGAACAGGACTTCGAGCTGGTTAGAGAGTTGGGCCACAACGTTCACCGTTTCTCAATAGAGTGGAGCCGCATAGAACCCAAGGAGGGCTTGTGGAACGAGAAGGAAATAGAACATTACCGCAATGTGGTTGAGGCTCTTTTAGAGCGTAAAATTACTCCCATGGTTACTCTACACCATTTTACTAATCCCATTTGGATGCAGGATAAGGGAGGCTGGCTCAATCCGAAATCTGTGGATCTATTTGAGCGGTACACCAGAACTGTGGTGGAAACCTTAGGGGATGTGATAACCTTCTATAACACTATTAATGAACCTATGATGGTCGCTGTGATGGGATACCTTTTGGGAATCCATCCTCCCTGCAAAACGGATTTAGCTGAATTTTTCACAGTGGGAAAGCACCTGCTCATGGCTCATGGAAAATGCTATCGTGCAATACACGAAACAGTGAGGGATAGAGGTTTCAAAATTAAGCCCCAGGTGGGAATAGTAAAGCAAATTCCCTATTTCGCTCCTTACAATCCTCATTTAGAGGAGGATGTTAAACAGGCTAAACTCATGGATGACATCGTTAATCGCTGGTACCTTGATGGAATCCACACGGGAACAGTTGCACCACCCTTTGGCGGGGGCGAAAAGCTGGACTATCTTGAAAATTCATGGGACTTCATTGGAGTAAACTGGTACACGAGAATATTGGCAAACTCCACAATTAAACTTGAAGCTGAGCAAAAAACACTGCCACAAACTGTTCCAGAGGGCGCGGAAATCACAGATATGGGCTGGGAAGTCTACCCCGAAGGATTCTACCATAGCCTAATGTCCGTCAAAAAATACAAAAAACCAGTATATGTAACTGAGAACGGCATAGCCACCCTAAACGATGAGCAGCGCTGCCGATATATTATAAGGCACCTCTACCAACTACACAGAGCAATCCACGACGGATTAGATGTCAAGGGATACATGTACTGGTCCCTAATGGATAACTTTGAGTGGGCTGAGGGATTCGCAAAAAGATTCGGAATCGTAGAAGTTAACTACAACACTTTGGAGAGGAAACCCAGACCCAGCGCCTACCTCTACCGAGACATCATAAAAAGAAATGCTATAACCGAGCAGCAACTACAGAAATATTCAGCAAGCCCCTAAAGCGAGGTTTAATAATCGAAAATAGGTAGCAACTAATATTTTTCTGAATTTACCCCTGAAAAAGCAAGCCTTTTCCCTAAATTTTCCAAGACGCATAAGCGTATTATTATTTGAGAGGAAACCAACTTTCCTCATCTTAAAAATATTGAAAGTAAAATAAAAAGGTAGGAGGATTTCTTCTTATTTTTTGGTTTTTTAATATCACTTTACATCAATTTTTTTCTTCGACTCCCATAGGCCATGGAGATTGCAGAATTCAATTACCTTTAGTTCTGCTGGCCCTTCTAGAACTATGTGGAATGTTGTTTCCGGTGTGGCGACTGTGGGTGCAAACTCTGCTTTCCCTAGAAATCTTTCTCCAGCATAGAGCTCCAGCCAGTTTACCCAGTGGCCAAGAATATTTGGATGCTCCACGCCGTCGATTCCCCCAACTTTAATTGAAACTGTGAATGGCTCTTTAGCCTTTACACTGTCTGGCGCTTTAATCACGGGGATGTGTTTCTTCTCCATATCTGTCAATTTTTTGGGATCCTTCACTCTGTTGACTTTAACTAATGAAAACTCCTCCGACAATTATACGTAACCTCCTCTTATTCCAGTCTAACTTTGTATCCCAGTCCATCCCAAAACGCGGATAGGATTCAGGGTATACAATTTAATGAAAGCAGTTGTATTTAATAAATCTAATCGGTTTTTAGAAAATGGTGTTTCCAAAATTGAATATTAAAAACAGGGTTTTTACAATTCTGTTCAGTAATAACATTCTAGTAAGTCAAATGGTACTACAATGGTTCTTCGTTTTATTTGACATTCCTCACGGCTAAAGTCGGGGGCTTCACCAACGATTGGTAAAAAGGTGGAATCCTCAGAGTGGCTTTTCAGTTGTGTGCTTTTTTTGGGGTTGTTCCCTGCCTGTTTTAGAGTCTGAATTTTTTCGCTACTAAAACCTTGGCATAATCGTTTACAAGGAAGCACATGAAAAGTGCGTAGATGAGAACTGTTAATGTTTGGAGGGCTCCTATTGGAGCTAGGTCGTATAATCCAAATGTAGAAATTAGAATTACAATGATGGTATCCGCCATAATGGATGCGATTAGGGGTTTACTGGGCTGGGATTTCCAGAAGTGTTGCCTCTCTCTAACTATTAACACATTGAATAATCCCATAAAAATTAGAAAATCGAATACGAAGGTGTAAAGCTCACTAATAGTGTTATATAAGCCTAAGTATTCTCCCAGGTAGAGTAGTAGCATGGATTCCGCTATCATCACGAGGCCAAGTGAGACTGATATTTTCACCAGCGGCGTTACATTCCACCTATCGGGTTTAAGGGAGTAGCGAACATTGTCTGTAGAAATTGATAATGTGACAAAGTCAACCAGAAACAGGAGAAGCACCATACTAAATAGGGAAACGACATACTTTCCCGTGACGAGAAATGCTAGTACTATGAAGACTAGCACCTGAAAAGTTTTAACAATTTTGTTTAGAATATAGGTGGTTATTCTTTGATATATTTTCCTCCCATTTTTAACTGAATCTACTATGCCCTCTAATCCGGGAGCTGTTAGAACTAGGCTGGCTGATTCCTTCGCCACATCAGTGGCGTTGTTCACTGCTACTCCCACCTCAGCCTGTTTTAAGGCTGGAGCGTCATTAATTCCGTCACCAGTCATCCCCACAATGTGCTTCCTTTTTTGGAGACCCTTAACTATAAGGTACTTGTCCGCTGGGTAGACCTCAGCGAATCCATCGCTATCCTCTAAGACTCTTAAGATATCCTCATCCTTCAAGCCATCATCCAGAGCTGGTTTCTTGATTATGTTACCACCCAATCCCAACTCTCGGGCGACTTCTTTTGCTATGGGCAGGGCGTCGCCGGTCAACATTTTTACTGAAACACCCAAACTTTTGAGTTCACTAATCAGAATGGAGGAATCGGGTCTGGGCTTATCATAAAGGGCTACCACTCCAACCAATTTGAGATTCTCTTTGCTTTCTCCCTCAGCAACGGCCAAAACTCTGTAACCTTTAGCAGACAGCTCCTCTACGCTTTTTTCAATCATCGACTCGTTTTCTGAACCATCTTTACATAAGGGCAAAATAGATTTTATTGCGCCCTTCAACACATAAAACTGCCTTCCCTCCTTCTCTACTTTGGCCTCTGTTCTTCTGGAGGAAGGGTCAAATGGAACAAATTCTCTCTGCAGGTAGCCACCTGTTGGAATCTTCATATCCTTCGCTGCCGAGAGAAACGCTAAATCTATGGGATCCTGGTTTGCCTCTTGAGAAGCCAAGGCCCCATAGAGTACCACTTCTTCCCTCGTGTATTTCCCTGCGGGCAGAATGTTGACTACAGAGAGTTTATTCATGGTCAAAGTGCCAGTTTTGTCTACACAAAGAACATCCATCGTGGCGGCATCCTCACAGGCACTCAATCTGGTGACCAGCACCCCCTTTTTTGCCAGTTCCAAGGATCCCAGTGCCATACTTATCGTAAACATAGTAGGCAGTGCAACTGGCACCACCGACACTATAAGAATTGTCACCAAGGGAAATACTCCCAACATGTCTAAACCTCTATACACGGTAAAGAACAAAGCGATTATAAGCAGTACAGCCGCCATTGCTGAGAGCCATTTCACAACCTTAGAAATCACTTCCTCCATGTGTAACTTGGGCCTAGCTATCTGCACCAGTTCCACGGTTTTCCCAAAATATGTATTTGCGCCCGTAAAGGTAACTATTCCCATTACCTCCCCCCTTTTAACCGTAGACCCAGAATAAATAACATCTCTAAATCTTTTTTCAACTGGGAGAGACTCCCCCGTTACAGCTGACTGGTCGACCTCCACAATTCCATCTACCACCTCAACGTCTGCTGGTACAAAATCACCAGATCTTAATCTGATAAGGTCTCCAGGAACAATCTCCCTTGCGGGAATCAAAATCCAACGTCCATCCCTCTTCACCCTCACGCTAACACTTAGCTTCTGTTTAAGAAATTCGAGGGCTCCACTTGCCTTTTTCTCCTGGATAAAGCCTAAGATAGAATTAAAAAGCAAGAGGCCAAGCACTATGACCGCTTCAAAATACTTTCCCAAAATCAAGGTTAACAAGATGGTAACTTCCAGCATCCAAGGTATCGCCCCCCAAAACTTTTTAATAAATATAACAATCGACCTCACCTTCTTTTCCGGGGACTCATTGTAGCCATACTCCTCCAACCTTTTTTTGGCCTCCTCCGAACTTAAACCCAAGTCGGAGGAAAACCGTTTAAATCCACCTTCTCCGAACATAAAGACTTCCCAGAAATTTTGTTTAAAAAGGCACGGCAAATCTAGAAACAGTGTGAACAATTCCACAATTGCTTACGCGTCCACAACAAATGTTCTCACAACCAACAAATCGATATTTACATTCTATTTTTTCCGGGGTTCACCTAACGAAAAAATAATATATAAAATCATCCCACTTTTTAGTTATTTTAAATCAATAAATTGGTGAACATAAACCATCCTCTTTAGGGCATTTAACAAAAAGTTGGGCAAGATAGACTATTATACACAAGTGAGGTTTTGAAACCATGAGTAGACCTGATTATGAAGAAATAAAATTTCCTAAAGGCTTCCTCTGGGGCGCCGCGACCTCAGCTCACCAAGTTGAGGGCAATAACACCAACAACCAGTGGTGGGCATGGGAACAAGAAGGAGGACACATAAGTGATGGTTCCGTTTCTGGGCGTGCCTGCGACCACTACCATCTCTACGAACAAGATTTCAACCTCGTAAAGGAGCTGGGCCACAACGTTCACCGTTTCTCCATAGAGTGGAGCCGCATAGAACCCAAGGAGGGCAAGTGGAGCGAAAAGGAAATAGAACACTACCGCAAAGTAATTGTGGCCCTCAGGGAGAGGGACATTATTCCCATGGTTACCTTGCACCACTTTACTAATCCCCTCTGGTTGGAGGAGAAAGGTGCATGGCTGAACCCCAAGACTGTTGACTACTTTGAGCGCTACACCAGAAAAGTGGTGGAGACGATGGGCGACCTTATACCCTTTTATAACACCATAAATGAGCCGGTTTGGGTAGCCTACGCCAGCTATGCTCTGGGAGTGCACCCCCCATGTCACACTGATATGAACGAGTTTTACACCGCAGGAAGACATTTCCTTATGGCTCATGGA
>JAHAWU010000061.1 GCA_018383815.1 Candidatus Jordarchaeia archaeon
GTTTTTAGTGCAAGTCGCTGGATGGCTTCTTCAGACTGGGGCTTTGTGTTTTCTTCTGCATATGGTTTAGTTCTCCCCATTGATTCCCCCTTTTGCCGAAAGGAGCCCTAATAGAGCTTCTTTCCGGATGAAGTCTAACCCCCCTTTTTCTGGGAAACATTTGTCCCCAAACACGCCCCACATCCCAAAAATGCACTAAAAACTTTTTATGCCCGAATATTTTTATAAAAATTAGAAGACATTTCAATTTCATTTGTAAATGTTAACTTATGGAAAACATCTGGCGTTATAAGCTTCCTTTCCTAAAAAGGAGGTTATTTTGGGGTATTTTTCCCCAGCGGCTAACGGTTACCAAAAAGGACCGGATAGACCTTCATTTCGGGCTGGGAGCTGCATAGCCCTTCTCAGTTTGCAATGACAAAATTTGTAGATTGGACTATCTGGGTTATGTTTCTTTGGTGAATGTTTAATTTTGCATTGATAATCCGTTTTTTGGGGGCGTGAAAAACTGTAGAGTCCAAAGGGGATTATTCGTATTGTCCAGGCGTGAGGGTTTAGGACTGTTCATTTCTATAATTCATTCAATGGTTCTGCGTGGATGTTAACTTCTTCTACTTGGGGGATTTTCTTTTTTATTTTAAACTCTATTTTTGATGTTAGTGTGTGTACTTCCTTTATGGGCATATTTTCCTCCAGTACGCAGTGAAGATATACGTGAAATTTGTTCTTAACTTTTCTGATTCTTACCTTGTGGCATCTGCCAGAACCAATTACGCTCTCTACAACTTCTTTGATTTCTACGCCCATTTTCTCTGATTCCTCTGTTACATCCACGTATTCGACTGGTGTTTTGTCCACTGTTTCTAAATGTATGTTTACCTCCTCTACGTCGGCTATCCTGTTTCTGATTTCGTTTTCTAGATTGTGTGCGAGTTTGTGTGTCTCTTCGAGTGAAAGTTTTGGAGGCACCTCAAGGTGGAGATCGATGTATTTTTTCTTTTTCACTTCGTGAACGTGAACATCGTGAACTTGGAACTCGTTTATCAGGGCCAGGTTTCTGATTTTTTTGGTTATTGGCTCCCCTCGCAACTCGGTGGGTTCGGTGTGTACTACAATGTCGGAGTTGGGAAAAACTTCTTTTACTCTTTGCTCAATTGCGAGTGAAATGTCGTGAGCCTTCTTTAGGGAATCCGACTCATTTATTGAGACGTTCACATCCACAAAATATTTAGGTCCTGATTGGCGCACTCTCACCCGTGTACATTCCTCCACCCCCACAGTTTCACAGACCAATTTTTTCACCGTTTCTGATACTCCTCTGGGAGCTCTGTCCAGAAGAGCGTCCAAAGTTCTTCTTCCCAGCCTGTAACTCACAAACATTACAATGAAGGCCACAAATAGGGCTGCCACGGAGTCCGCATAGTGTAACACGCCAAAACTGAGCTCCTCAGACAAAAAGTAAAATTCGAGGGAAAGAAATCGGAGTTGATGCAGTATGGGAAATATGCCAGTGTTATCGGCTATCCAGACCAAAATAAGACCAATAATTACCACAGATGAGCTCCAGATATCCGTTCTGAAGTGCAATGCGTCCGCCTCCAAAGCTTGACTATTGTATTTTCTGGCAACCCGGTACAAAGCTCTTGAGCGTGAAAAATCAACAACAATGGAGATGGACATCACCAAAAAAGTCCATACGCTTGCCTCAACCGCAACTCTGGTGAAAAAAATCCTATTTATCGCCTCATAAATAATCCACCCACAAGTAATAAACAAAAGCAAAGTCTCAACAAGAGCAGATAAATTCTCAATTTTTCCATGACCGTACTGATGATCCACATCAGCGGGTCTAATAGCAGCCCTCACCGCAAGAAAAGTAATAGCGGCGGCAACCAAATCCAATCCTGAGTGCGCAGCCTCTGACAAAATGCCCAAGCTATTTGAAAGCCACCCCACCACCAATTTCAAAGTCACCAATAAAACCGCAGCTAAAACTGAGCTCAGCGCGACAAGACGCATTTCCCGATGACCATCAGCTGACATTTCCATCCACAAAAGAGTAAAAAAACCAAAATCTTTTAAGACTTTCCTAACTTTTAAAATCTAAAAAACCTAATAAACAATATTACTTCTCTATTACATTCAAAACAACATTAATTTATTTTTCAAAAACTCTATAGTATCTCACTTTTCAGAGTATTCCCCTTTAGGGTAGCAACTAATGGAAACACGGAGGATTTTCCTCAGAGGGAATTCCATTGAAAAATGAGATTTTGGTCCTCGCAAAAATGAAACCGTAAATTATCCTCTTGACACCACCCACAAGTGAGGTGGTTTAACCTTTTTAGGTGCTATTCATTATTGGTTGCTGTTCTAGGACGGTTAATAGGGGTCGTATAGCTTTTTTCTTATTTTTGCTTACAATATTTTTTTATACTTGAGAAGCCAACTGAAACTTAGCATTATGATAGCTGGGAGATTGGATGGAAGTTTACAGGCCTTTAGGTGTAATTATCTTCTCTGCCATTTTTATAGTCGTGGCCTTCCTTGAGCTTGTGGTTGGAGTATTAACTGGAATGGGGTTAGATTATTCTTACTATATGACCGTGTTGGGAAACGTTTTTTTGAGCATGTTATATATGCCCTCGCCCTCCGTACCAATGAGCTTTGAAACGTACTTTATGTTATTGTTTATGCTTCACGCATTTTGGAACCAAACGCTCTTCACGATTCTACGTTTAGCGGTGATTTTACTTCTTATTGGAGGGGTACTAAACGCCGCCTCTGGAGTAGGTTTACTATCTATGAAGAAGTGGGGATATTACCTGGCCCTTATAACCGGAATACTCAATGTGGGTGAGGGCTTCACAGCAATGTTTGCTTTCCCCCTCCTTATTTTTGGAATAGGAGTAATCGTTTACCTATGGACTGATGTAAAATACTATTTTGAATAAAAAGAGCCTCCTACCTAAATCAGATTGTTTTAAAAAAGGAACCAAGTGCTTTGATTATCTTAATTTAGAATACGGACTCTAAATGAAAGAGAATACGAATTTACTCCTCAATTTTTCGGTCAGAAAGAATAGAGGAGATTATAGTCGTAAAGGATTAGTTTCTGATAAAAGTTTTGGATGTTGTCGTCGCTTTCATTGTAGAATGTGTTTTCCATGAACAAAAAGGTATACCCTCTAAAACTAGGGTTTTTGGACATGTTCCTCGGCATGATGTAATAAGTATGTTCTTTATGGACTAGTGGTATATTCTCTTTTTGGAGGATTTCCATCCTCGACTGATGTTCCTCGGTAGGAAAATATTTATGAAGGAAATGATTTATGATTCTAGTAGGAAGTTGGTACTATGCCTATTGTTAAGGTTACTAGGAATTATCAAATAACTATACCAGAAGAGATTAGGAAAAAGAAGGGAATCAAGGAAGGGGATAGAGTAGTTGCATGGATGGATGATGAGGGGAGGATAGTTATAGAAAAAATTGAGGGCAGTGTTGTCGATGAATCATTCGGATCCTGGAAAGGTGAGGAAGAGGGAACCAAGTATGTAGATAGAGTCAGAAAAGGCTGGAAAGAACGTGAAGAGATGTTAAAAGATTGATTAGGCCCATACTAGTTGACACGGATGTTATCATAGATCACCTGCGTGGTTTTGAAAATTCTAAAAAACTATTAAAAGAAGTTGAATTAGGGAATTTTTTGGCCTATTTTTCAACCATTACTGAAGCTGAACTATATTCGGGACAAAGAATGAGTGTAAAGAGTGAACAAAGGATTGTGGAGAGACTTCTTAAAATTATGCACAGGGTCGACGTGAATAGTGAAATTGCCAGAAAGGCTGGAGAACTTAGACGGGAATACGGTGTTGAACTGCCAAATGCCATAATTGCCGCTACAGCCTTAATTCTTGGAGCAGAATTGGTTACTCGAAACATAAAACACTACAAAACAATAAAAAAGATTAAATTGAAAACCCCCGACGCCATAACTAAAAATTTTTACGCTAAATAGGCTGAAATAATCCCCCAGTTTCCGCAACGGACATTCTTGCCAGTATACTGTGCAGCCTCATAGCTGAAGCCAGGCAATATCGCAAAATGCATAAAAAACTCAAAAAAATAATGGAGCGTGCAAATTAACGGAAAGCAATTTAAGGTGACCAAAAAAGGAAGCCAATAAACTCTTTTTTTAAAAAATTACTGTGAGGTGTTGTGTTACATAATTTTACCTGATTTGGAGTCTTATGAGGGAGAAGGAACCGAACAAATCCAAATGGCCTCTTATGCTACCAAATATATTTATATGAGTTGTATGGGAGACTTAGGATGTTTAAAATTGTTGTAACTAATTTCTAGGGGGCGTATTTATGCCTAAAAAGGTGTTAATTGCTTATGGTAGCCGTTATGGGAGTACTGAGGAGATTTCTCAAGAAATTGCCAAGGTTTTAGAAAAGCAGGACTTGCAGGTTCAAATTGTGGATCTTAGGAAGACCAAGCCTGGGGATTGGCCTTCCATAGAGCCATTTGACGGAGTTTTAGTTGGTTCCGGCATAAAAATTATGAAGTGGGTGAAGGAGCCCCAAGAATTTCTTTCAAAGCATAAGGGGGAATTCCAAAAAGGAAAGAAAAAGCTTGGCCTATTTATTAGCTCAGGGTTCGCCTCCATTCCTGGGAACCGTGAAAAAGCTATACAGGACTGGATTGAGAAAGTGATGGAAAAAGTGGGGGTAAAGGCTGACCTTTACGATGCTTTTGGTGGCGTTTTCGATTTTTCCGAATCCTCAAGAATGGGCGGTTTGGACAAGAGAATGCTTAAGATGGCGGCAAAGGGAATGTCTAAAGAGTTTGACATGAAAATTGATGAAAAGGGAAGAAACGATTTTCGAGACTGGAACCAGATTCGCAGCTTCGCAGAAAAATTCGCCGAACTATTGAAATCCTAAACATTCCCATCCAGCGAATTTTATTTCTTTGAGCGAAGTATGGATTTAACCAAGTTGTCGGCAGAAAAGTCTCCCTCTGTTAGTGGAGCCAGGGAGGTGTCCTCGCCAATTAGCTTTTCCCGAATGGCAGTTACCGAAAGTCCCTTCTGTGCGAGATTTTCAGCTTCCCTCGATAAGTCTTCCAAGTAGTCTATACATGTTTGTAGTGCTTTGCGTCCGTCTGGGACTATTCTTCCCAGTGCGGTGAATAGAATAAGTCTCTTGGTTGGTAGTTCCGCAATTTTTTTCATTGACTGGATAGTTTCTACGACATTTTCGTGTGGCCGGAAGGCTTTGGGTTTCTCTGTTACAAAAAGGTCGCCGGTGAAGCATCAGCCCCTCTCTGGTTCCAGCAAAGCCACGTGACCTATGGAGTGACCGGGAGTTTCTATTACTTGAAAGCGGTAGTGTTCTGTTTCTATCCTTTCCGGTATTGGGAAAACTTGGGTGGGCTCTGGATAACCCCAAACCACCTCCTGATATTTGAGTAGTTTGGGAACCTGATTAATTAGTGGAACAGCTTTAGGGTGGGCAAATATTTTGATTCCAAACCTTTCTTGGAGAAGATGATTCGCTCCTATGTGGTCTTCGTGGTGATGCGTATTAACTGCAAACCTCACATTTTTGCCCTCTAAGAATTCCACCAGCTCTTCAGCCGTGTGCCTAGGGCCAGTATCGATGAGAAGCCCGTCCACCAGGTAAACAGCAGCCCAATAAAGAGGGCGGCCATCCATGGTTTGACTCAACTTTATTTGCGTCACTTCCTCGAAGTGATTGACCTCAATCATTAGTGAACCCTCTGGGTTCCCAATTTGAATAAAAATCTCGCCAGTAACCATTTACAAATTGTAAGTATTATTATGCTGACGGGATGTTTATGTTTAAATGAATTAAGTCCTCAGACTAGGCTTTAGCTATCATTTGATTATTCCGTACTTTTTTGTGGCTTCAACCATGGTGCACAAGTTTTGGGTGGGTGTTTCTAGTGTGAGGTCGCATCCCGGTGCTACCAGGTTTACTCCATCTTGTATGGCGTTTTTTACTGCTTCACTAATCTGTTCGGGTGTTCCCTCTGCTAGATGGTTTTTGGGGGATATGTTGCCTATTATGGAGTATCCGGGTTTAGTCTTGTCTACAATGCTTCTTACGTCCCTCATGGGGTTGGTTTCGTCTACGGCTATGGCGGTTGCCCCGCACTCCACCATTTGTTTGAGCATGGGGATGGTTGGTCCACAGATGTTTAGTATTGTTGTTTCCAAGTTTTGTGTAATTCTTTTTATGTAGGGTTTAACCAGATCCTCAAACTGTATAGGGTTTATTGTTCTGGCGCTGGCTCCCATGTCGTGGAGGGTTATTGTGTCTGCTCCCGCTTCGCTGTATATTTTTGCCAGTTCCAGGTATACAGGTAGGGCTTCGTCTAGGACTGTTTTCACTTTTTCTGGGCCTCTGATTAGAGATACGAAGAAGCTTGCGGTGTCTATTATGTAGTAGCTGATGCTGGTGAAGGGGGGAACAAGATGCACATTTATGGGCACCTTCCCACCAAATTCTTCTTTAAGTATTTTAATGGCCTTCACAATGATTGGCACTCTTCCCTGCTGGGAAATGTTTTCAGGAGGGATGAGGGGTACGACTGTTTTGCTTAAGGGCTTCTTCCTTGTGGGCCAGTAGCCATACTTGGAATCCCTTTTATCTTCATGGTAATCGATGCTCACCCCGAAAAGTTCTGCTTCCACAACCATATCAAAAGGAATAGTTATCATATCTAATCCGCATACCCTATGGGCGGCGGAGGCAATTCTAGCCATTTTCTCAGGGTCTCTGTGAATGTCCGGCCATTTAGAATTGAAGCGTTCCATCAATTCTAGGGTGCAGGTGGAAGTGGTGCTTATGCAGGGAATATAATCCAATTCCTCTTTGTTGCCCTTCAGCGCTGCCATAACCCGGTCATACGAATCCATAAAAATTCTCTCCCAAACTTTTTGTAGTAACTTTTGCTGTTCAGATTTATTTTTGTTTTTCTTTTTTCATTGTTCAAGTAGGAATGGTTTTTTGGAGACTAGGGAGCGATTGTTTTTCACCTTGAATTCTATTAGGTCCTTTTCTTGGAGGTAGCTGAGGTATGCTTTGATGGTTGAAGAGAAAAGGTGGTAGTCTGAGTAACTCTCTATGCTCAGATTGTAGTGGTTTAAAACTCTCGCCACTAGTTCACATACTTCTAGGGGGTAGTCCAAGTTTTCAAGAATGGTTTTTTCCACCATTTCTATTGATTCCCGGTTAAGGTTTACCAATTTTTCTAACTCATCCCTTTTTAGCAGTTCTCCATGGCTGGGAAGAAGGTACTCACAGTCAACAGTGGTGAGCCTTTTGAGAGATTCCAAAGCGTCGTGGACATTGTGGAGAAATATTATCCGATGCTTTTCTAAAACTTCACTTGGAAAAACTGAATCTGCACAGAAAAACGTGTTTTCAGCGAGCACTCCAATTTGTTGGGGGCTATGCCCCGGAAGACTTATGACGTCCACCTGTAAAGGGTAGGCTTCTAGTTTTCCCTCCTCGATAATCTGGTCAACTTTACAGGCCTCCCCCATCATAAACTTGTTCCTTAATTCTTGGGGAGGATTTGCACCACCAGCAAAGTAAATGGGTTCCAGACTGGGATTCTCAATTATTGCCGCCTCCAACGCCGAAGCATAAACTTTTGCTCCCGTCCTACCCTTAATGTACGAGCTTCCCCCACAGTGATCCGCGTGGCTGTGGGTATTTATAACCCCCACAACACTATATCCCTCCCTCCCCAAAAATGAGAGAATCTTTTTTGCAGTGCCCGAATCCAAGCCCGAATCCACAAGTATACACCTGTCCCCGTCAGCTAATACCCCCACCTTAACCCTAGTGGTTAAGAATCCCACATGTTCTGAAACCATCTTCAACTCCATAAAAATCACCATCAAATTAATTACCTTGAGAATCACCTAATTTATTAAATATTTTTCAGCCAAAAAACCGGTGACTATTTTAGTTCCCAGAAATGGGACAGAGAAGAAAAGAAAAAAGAAGCGGGACTCCCAAAAAAGATCATGGAAAGCAGTTCCCTTCCATTCTGTGTGGGAATTTTAAAGGGTGGTTTAATGAGTAAAGATTCATTTTGTCGGTTCCCTGAGGGTTTCCTTTGGGGCAGTTGCATAAGTGACTACCAAGCCTTTGGCGGTGCCCGCTGCGACCTCCCCCTAAGGTGGACCGCGAAACACGCAGAACATTACCGGGAGGATTTTCAGCTCCTCCTCAAAATGAACCACAATGCCTGGAGAACCTCCATTGAGTGGGCACGAATCGAGCCAGAGGAGGGAAAAATAAGCAGGGACGCCATAAAATTCTACCACAACTATTTTTCCGAACTCAGAAAAACGGGTCTCAAAACCTGGGTCACCCTCCACCACTTCACCAACCCCCTTTGGGTTCACAATTATCAAGGCTGGCTCTCCAAGAAGGTGGTGAAGAAATTTGTGGAATACGTGGAGCTAGTTATAAAAGAATTTGGGGAATACATTGACTATGCAGTGGTCATAATGAGCCCCAAATGTATGCTCTTTTAGCCTATATGGGAAGATTGAGCCTCCATAACGCTTTGCCACCCTTTCGTAACAGTGTGGAGGAAGCCTTCGCCTGCGGCGCTAACATGGTTGAAGCCCTAATCGAGAGCTTCGACGTAATACACGCTAACTCCAAGAAAACCAGGGTGGGAATATCCAACTATTGTGGAGTATTCGTTCCCGAAGACCCCCAAAATGAGACGCATCAGGCATCAGTAAAGCTAGCCACACAAGCATTAAACTATCAAATTTTGGATAGGATAAAGGACAAGATGGACTACTGTGGAATTGACTATTACTCCAAGGTGGTCATGAGGGAAAACTTTGGTGTAGCGCGAGAGGTAGTGTATCCGGAAGGACTGCGTACCATAGTAAATGATTTCTATAAAAAGTATGGAAAGCCAGTTGCGGTGGTTGAAAACGGTTTTCCTACGAGGGACCACGATGAGAAAATCAAATTTATGCTGGAGCACCTAAAAGCTCTGCATGATGCCATTACACTGGACAAAGTGGAAGTCTTCGCCTATAATTGGTGGTGTACTCTCCACAGCTACGAGTGGGGATACGACTACAAACCCTTCTTCGCACTGGTGGACGTTGAAGGTGAGGAAAAGGAGGTAAGAGGATACACTGACTTGGTAGGCTCGCTTAAAAGGAAGATCACGCCTGCTGGCGAATTCTATGGAAAAATATGTAAAGATAACGGTTTCTCCCAAAAGGACTACCAAAAATACCACGCCATGAAGAAACCATTCAAAATGTGGCAGGTTTACGAGTGATAGGAGTCGCCACCTTTTTTGGTTAGGTTTCCCTTTTAGGGGCTTAAGGTAGTTTTAGTTGTAGGGTTCTACTTGTGCATTGGATTTGGCATGTTCGACAGTTTCCCTCGCATCCCTGAATGGGTGTAAATTCCTGTTCCTCGTTTCTCTTTACTGGGGGGAATCGGAAACCTTCGCAAGTTTTTCCTATCCACAGCTGGTCCATGTCTTCCATGCAGAGGCCGTATGTGGTTTTCCTTTTTGACTCCAGAATTAGGTCTCTTATGAGTTTGAGTTTGGGGTAGCGGTACTCCTCCCAACTTATTCGGTAACCTCGAAAAACTCTCCCCCTCTGGTAGAAGAGCTCCCTATACTTATTCACTAATTCTTCCAATTGGTTTTCTTTGAACCATAGTTCCAGGTATTGGAAGTGGCTCTGTGAGGAGATTTTGAGGCCCACGTAGCTTCCAATGATGTGGTCAACCCCTACGTCTAATGCGGCTTGCGACAATTCGGTGATATTTTGGTCAGAGTCAGTTATGTAGGGAAGAAGGGGATCCTCACGCAGCACTGTAAATACGCCCCAGTCCTTAGCCCTTCTAAGATTATCCATTCTAACATTTGGGGGTGGAGCGTTAGGCTCAATTATGTTGGCCAGATTCTCATTGAGTGTGGTTAGAGAGACCTGTACTGCGAAGAAGGGATAATCCTGGGTGACTTCAAAAATTTTTTCGGGAATTTTCCCCTTCGTCACTATATAGAATGGAATTCTTTTCTCCACAAAGAATTGGGAGAGTTCAATGGTCATCTGGGTTAATTCGGGAGACGCTAGAGGGTCGCTCACCGGAGAGACGTAAACGGGTTTTACAACCCTGGCCCGATTTATAAAGGATTTAACTTGATCCACGATGCCTGAGCGGATGAAGTAGGAGCCGTGAGGAGGGCTTGGCCACATGGCTCGAGCATAGCAGTAAGCGCATTCATGGGGACATCCGTCTGAAAGATTGAGCGAGAATCGACTCTTGAGACACTCCATGTTTGCAGTCTTGAGAGCTGGGCTTTTCAACCTCCTATACGCTGAAATGACGGGTATTCTTCTCCTGCTCTTCCAAAAATTGAAGTAGCACTCCCTGTGCTGGGCGAAACCGACCTGGCCCCATTTAATGGGTTTCTTTAGTTTTTCGCCGCATACGGAACA
Organism: Candidatus Jordarchaeia archaeon; assembly: GCA_018383815.1. GTDB lineage: Archaea > Asgardarchaeota > Jordiarchaeia > Jordiarchaeales > Jordiarchaeaceae > Jordiarchaeum. The sequence continues at coordinate 10,539 of JAHAWU010000061.1, forward strand.
CTTTTCGGGTATTAAGCGCCACACCCAGCTCAAAAAATCACCTTAATACCAACTATTACTGGGAAACTTAAAAGGGTTAACCCATTCTGAATTAGCATCTGCGGAAGAGATGGGAGATAATTGTTCTCCATTCGAGGCGTTTTTTAAATCGAAAAGGAGGGGGCTTTATGAAGTATTAGGAATTCTTTTATACTAATTTGGTGGAATATTTTAATTAATAACTGGAAAAAGGTGATTGGTGAGGAGTAATGCCAAAAGGTGGTCTTAGTGCCAATTTGGTGGGCTTAATTTTCGCTATTCTCATGTCCTTTGGATTACTAGTCCCTCTGTTAAACATTCAGCAGACCATATTCGGTACCCAGATTTCCATGCCCTTGTGGTTGGGTGAACTTGAGAACATTATTTGCCTCATTGGAACCATTATCGCTCTAATCGGTGTCTTCCTTTCCTTCGCAGCCAAAGAGTACGCAATAAGCGAGGGATTAACAATTTTTGGTGCAAGTGTTACATTAACCGCCGCATTCCTCTACCTATTCCCCAGAATCGGCGGCAGCACCAATCTCGAAATCTTGAAGGTCCCATACGCCACTTACTGGTACTACTACCAGGGTCAATGGCAATACACAATTCTATACAATAACATACCAGTATACCTCAGTTCACTCCAGCTACCCTTAGGCCCCATAATTACCTGCATTTCAGCCTTCATAGTGGTCATCGTATTTCTCGCCCTCTTAGCCGGATACTGGAGACGAAGATAAAATATCAATCCGCAATCAACCTTTTTTTTCCTTATAAAAACACGTTTACCAAGCCTTGCTCCCATTCCAAAACAGGCGTTTACCAGCCAAATTGCCCCAAACACAAGTGGGGTTAAATTTTATTTAGGAGAAAAACGCTATAAAAATAGTCTAAATTTTAGGAGAGGATCAAATGGTTAAAGAAGAATTTTACCGATTTCCTGACCGCTTTCTCTGGGGAAGTGCTATCTGCGACTACCAAGCCTTTGGCGGCGCCCGGTGCGACCTCCCCCTAAGGTGGACTGCGAAACACGTGGAATATTACCGGGAGGATTTTAAGCTCCTCCTCAAAATGAACCACAATGCCTGGAGAACCTCCATTGAGTGGGCACGAATCGAGCCAGAGGAGGGGAAAATAAGTAAGGACGCCATAAACTTTTACCACAACTATTTTTCCGAACTCAGAAAAACGGGTCTCAAAACCTGGGTCACCCTCCACCACTTCACCAACCCCCAGTGGATCCACGACCATAAAGGCTGGCTCTCAGAGAGGGTGGTGAAGAAATTTGTGGAGTATGTGGAGCTGGTTGTGAAGGAGTTTGGGGAATACATTGACTATGCGGTGGTCATAAATGAGCCCCAAATATACGCTCTCAACGCCTATTTGGGAGGGTTAAGCCCTGATAGTGCCTTCCCGCCCTTCCACAACGATATGGGGGAGGGCTTATCCTGCATCAGTAGTATGATTAGGGCTTTAAACGAGAGCTTCGACGTGATACATTCCAATGCTAAAAACGTTAAGGTGGGAATTTCCAACTACTGCGCAATATTTGTTCCCCAAGACCCCAAAAATGAGGCTCACAAAGCATCTGCCGATTTAGCCAACCAGGTCTTGAACTATCAGGTTCTGGACGGAATAAAGGACAAAATGGACTATTGCGGAATCGACTACTACTACAAATTCTTTATGAAGGAGGACAACACGGTGGCAGACCAGACGGTTTACCCAGAGGGGTTAAGGATGCTAGCCACAGACCTATATAAGAGATACGGAAAACCAGTAACTGTTATTGAAAACGGTTTTCCCACGCGGGACCACGACGAGAAAATCAAATTTATGGTGGAGCACCTCAAAGAGTACCATGATGCTATAAAGCTGGACAAAGTAAAAGCCTTAGGATACAATTGGTGGTGCACCCTCCACAGCTACGAGTGGGGATACAACTATCAACCCTTCTTCGCATTGGTAGACGTTGAGGGCGAGGAGAAAGATGTGGGTGGATACATTGACTTAGTGGGCTCACTGAAGAGAAAAATTACGCCCGCTGGCGAGTTCTATGGAAAAATTTGCAAAAACAACGGCTTCTCCCAAAAGGACTACCAGAAGTACCACGCCATGAAGAAACCATTCAAAAAGTGGCAAACATTCGGAGAAGAAAAACCACCATAAAAAGTGGGTTTTAGACAAAAAACTTTTTTATTTATTATTTTGGCGATTCGTCTTGAAATTTTTCGATTTTGACCCTAAGTTGCAGAGCGTCTTCAACGAAACCTATTCCCGCATTCATCCCACTGATTGGAGAAGCTGGCTTGACATATCTTCCAGGAAGGAATATGAGTCCCTTACCCTAGAACTATCAGGACTCGCCAATGTTGATGACATCTTTGAGAGGATTAAAAGGGAAGTTACAGACCCCAAGCAGCTTTCTGTGGAACCCGGCTCTCTTTTGGATTCGCATAAGGGTTCAAAGCCTGTGGTGTGTTGCCATACCTCTGGTACTTCGGGTGGCACCATTGCGGATCTCAAATTTTACCACATTTCAGAAGAATTAGCAAAAAGGTTATGGGCTCCCGGAATGCGGGCCATATTTGAAGCAAGCGAACTGAGTCCTGATTCCTCAGCAGTAATATTTGTGCCTAACAGAATAAGTGGAGATGGAGTGACACATTTTAATGGGAAAACTTTGGTTAAACTTTATTCCTCAGAGTTTTCCCAGAGACTTATGCTCTCCCTAATTAAGCCCCACTCATACCTTCTCTACGAGTACAAAAATTCCAATAATCCCCTAATACTCGAAAAAGTGCTTTCTCTGGAAAACATATCCATTGTTTCCGCTCCAGCCTCCACCATTCTGGGATGGGCCGACCTAGACAAGCTACACCAGAGTTTAAAAAATTCACTAAACACTCTTGTCGGAAGTCGAGAATCCTCCGACCTTATACGCATGATAAGCAATCTGGGGGTTGGCGCAGCTGCTGTGGAATTACAGAAACTTTTATCGAAGGCCCTTTCCCAAGCCACAATAGTTTTTAGTATTTCCTCAATGACTGAGAATGACTGGTCTAAGATTCGGAAATTTATGGGTTGGAAGAGGGGCTCTGAAAGATACACCAACCTTTATGTGGGGAGCGAGGTAGGCCCATTCGCCGCTAATATCGACAGAGACGATTCAGGCCTTCCGTTAAGTGATAGAATGTTGGTGTTTCCCTTGTCCCTACCCGCTGTTAGGCGTGGTGAAAAAATTGAGCCAATTTCTCGCACCAGAGAAGGTCTCAGTCGGCTCTTGGTTTCTCGCCTTAACGGTTCTGAGCCAATAATTAACATTGACACGGGGGACGTAGTAACCATCGTGGATCAGCGTGGGCTCCCAAAAATTGGGGGGCAAGTGTTACGTGCAGCTTTTCCTCTAAAAATAGGGTTAAGATTCTCAAGTGAGCTCAAAATTCTCCAAGGAAGCAAAGTATTTGTGGGAGACTACTTTAACATAAAAGGCCTGGAAATTGTTAATCCCCATAGACTGTTGACGTGCCTATCCTCGAAATGTAAAATGAAGGAGAGGCTCTCAGCCCTAATAGTAGCAGATATTGACATGAGACAATTTGTGATGATATTACCTATACTTCAAAGCAGTCGTTGCACCGGCGTCGAGGATATCAAAAATAAGCTTTCCCAGTGTCCTGGTGTAGAATATATTAGGCGGGCCATACAAGGAAACCAGCTCCGACTAGAAACAATCAGCAGTCAACCCTTTGAAACTGAGACACCCAAATCAGAACTTCTAAAGAGGGTCAAAAACGGCGAACTTCCCAAAGGAATCCTAAAAAGGTGGCCACTCTACCTAATCATTCCATCGCCAACTTTAGCCCACTAAAGCGTCTGAAATAAAAAAAGGCTTTCAAACGCCGAATAACAAAAAACACATATTTACCTCTTTATGCGCTTGAAATTTATCGGAAAGCACATTTATTTGAGTTATTTTTGTGTGCTTTAAAAAACATACTGTGAATGAAGTAGGCATGTATTGATGATGAAGGAGGTGCTAAGAAAAATTACAGAACAACAAGAGATTCACATATGCTTTTTTATCTGCGGTTGAGGCATTAACATAAAAGCAAAAAATAGAAGAATACAACCTTAACAGAGTGGTCATAGCAGCCTGAACCCCTAAGACCCATGAACCAGTATTCAAGGCAATAATAGAGGAGGGCGGATTAAACCCGGGACTGCTAGAGTTTGTCAACATACGTGAACACGACTCATTCGTTCATATGAAGCAACCAGAAAAAGCCTTGGAGAAGGCGAAAGACTTGCTGAGGGCCGCGGTTTCCCGAGCCACCTAACTTGAAACAATTGCAACTATAGTTATTCCAGTTGAAAGGAAGGCTCTAGTGATCGGTGGAGGAATCGCTGGAATTCAGGCATCACTGGACCTTGCGAATGATGGGTTCCAAGTATACTTGGTGGAGAAAAATCCAAGCATAGGTGGAAAAATGGCCCAATTTGATAATCCACTCTGTTTCCTTAGTTATTTATGCTGTTTCTGGATGACTGATTTTTTTCCCTATCTTGGTGGCCTTCTTAAAATATTCTAGGGCTTTCTTTGTATTCCATATTCTTTCATAGATTTGCCCTATCTGTTTACATGCTTGGAACTGTTTGACTTTATCTTTAGCTTTTCTGGAGATTTTTTCAGCCTTCTGTGCGTATTCCAAAGCCCTATTTAGCTCATTCTTATCCATTAACAGATTGGATAAAAGGAATAAATTCTCTAAAAGACTCGGCCAATCCTTCAACTTTTTATCCACATCTATAGCGTTTTTATAACACTGTTTCGCCTTTTCCCACTCCTCCTAAAAAGTGTAAATATTTCCCATTTTGCCTATAGCACATAGACATCTCGGACTTTAATCCCTTCCCTGTGAAAATTTCTGAAGCCTTTTCAAACCTTCTAAGAGCTCCTTCAAACTCGCCCTGCAATAAAAGTTTAACTCCACTCAAAAATAGAATCCTTGCAGCACTCTCCTCAAGCCCAGCCTTGGAGGAACTCATCACCCTACCTTCCTTCAATAGTATAAGTGCCCAAATACCCTCTTTTAACATCTTCCAAAATTAATTTTTAGTGAGAAGAAAAAGACGCTAAAATATTTTTTAGAGATTGAGTTTTATCTGTAGTCTTCTCTTGGCGGGCAGAAAACATCTATGATTACGGATTCTTCAATTAATTCTGCAGAGTGGTCGATATTTGGTTTTATATAGTAGCTGTCTCCAGCTCCTAACAGGTATTTTTGCTCTCCGATTCTTAGATTAACTTTTCCCTTCACTACGTATCCCACCTGCTCGTGGGGATGGGAATGCGAGGGTACTATTGCTCCTTTGCGAAATGTGAATTCTGCCAGCAACATTTTTTCTCCAATTGCCAGAGTTTTACGTGTGACTCCTTCAAACATTTCCACAGTTTTTGCCTGTTTCGATCTTACTATCATGTTTTCACCGCCAAAAATTTTGGGTGTTCCTGTTTGGGGGTTATCTTTCTTTTTATGCTTTAAAGGTAACCTTTTCTCCTTTTTAATATGTATCACTTTTTTGTGGGGTTCTGAGGGATTATGCGGGTTGGGGATGTTTGAATGTTTAGAACATGTTTTGATATTACTTTTTTAGAAAAATTTATTACTTGAAACTCAACAGTTTACGCGGAACCCTTGTGGCAACTACCACTCAAATGGGTGCGTGTTTTTGTAAAGGGAAGCACCTTTCATTTTGGAATGAAGACTTGGAATGTGATTCATGGCTAGGTTGTTTTGGTATGGTATTGGAGGTTTATTATTGAAAAACCCTATCAGTATGGAGGAGTTGTTGACTTTCTTTAGGGACACCCTACTCACTGAGAAGAGTACAAGTATAGATTCCCCCGTTCACCGGTTGGATCCAAGAGTTAAGCTCCTTTCACTAGTGGCCATAATTTTTTGTGCCGTGGCACTAGAGAATGCGGTATTCTTTGGAGCTCTCCTTGTTTTACTTCTAGTTTTGGTTTTGATTTCCAGAATCCCACTAAAATTGTATTTGGCTAAGGCCTCCTTTATCCCCCTCTTCTCACTTATTATAGTTTTGCCCATTCCCTTCATAGTTTCGGGAAACCCCCTAACTTTCATTCACCTATATGGATATACATATTTGACGGTTTCCTTCGAGGGGCTGTACCGAGCCATAGTTTTCGTTTTGCGAGTATGGGTTGCCACAGGATCGGCAATTCTCCTTATTTCAACCACTAAATTCTCCAGCATAGTTATGGCTCTGAGAAAATTGGGTGTACCCGAAATCTTCGCCTCGCTTCTACTAATCACTTATCGCTACATTTTCCTCTTTGCCGGAGAGGCGCTTTTCATGGTTCAAGCGAGGAACATGAGGAGCTTCGGGAAGGAGAGCATACTACAAAGAATAAGGGTGGTGGGACAAATGATAGGCTCACTATTCATAAGAGCGTATGAGAGAGGAGAGCAAGTCTACTACGCCATGCTCTCAAGAGGTTACACGGGAAAAATGGATAGCTTCAGGTCACAGAAAATGAAAAAGAAGGACGCGGCTTTCCTAGCTTTAGTTTTAGCTCTTGTTTTTGTCTTAATCTTCGTAGATCTAGCTGCCTACAATTTTACCATTTTTAACTACTCCCATTTTACCTTTCTGGTAATAGATTTTGTAATGAAAAAAATGTATGCCTTCACGGATTTCAGTAGATCCTTCTGGGGGTTATTGGTTGCCTGAGTTAGCAATTGATGTGGCAAACTTAAACTATAAATACCCTGATGGAACTTGGGCGTTGAGGAATGTAAGTCTAAAAGTGTATGCTGGAGAATCAGTTCTACTTCTTGGAATAAGTGGAGTGGGGAAGTCTACATTGCTCATGAATCTTAATGGTCTCCTCACACCCACAAAGGGCACTATACACATTTTCGGTAAAAAGGTCATAGACAAAAACCTCAAGGAGATAAGAAGAAGAGTGGGATTTGTCTTTCAGAATCCTGAGAACCAACTATTCTGCCCCACGCTCTGGGACGATGTAGCATTTGGACCCATAAATATGGGCTTACCATCGCAAGAAGTTGAGAAACGGGTCGACTGGGCCCTTAAACTCGTGGGATTAAAAGCCTATGCTGAAAAGCCCCCTCACCATTTGAGTTTCGGTGAGAAAAGGAGAGCCGCCATAGCCACCATTCTCTCCATGGAGCCAGACATCCTCTTGTTAGACGAACCCACAGCCAACCTGGACCCTAAAAGTGTGGAAAACATTATCAATATATTAAGGGACATATCTTCGAAGGGAAAAACAATTATCATCGCCACACACGACGTAAATATTTTGCCCCAAATCACGGATAGAACAATAATAATGTACAAGGGAAAAATCAAAGCCGTCGGACCAACCACAGAGATTCTTTCAGACGTCGCAACTCTGGAAAAATACGGCTTGAAACTGCCCCTAGTTGGACAACTATTTCACAACCTTGAATCCAACCATAAATTACCCCTTTATGGCGGTCTTCCAATAACAATTGGCTCAGCAGAGGAGAGAATATTAGAGTTACTTGGAAGAAATAAAAAGTAGGAATACAATAAGTGATTCGCTAATTTTTATCATTTTAGTATTTACAAATTAAATTATCTTTATTGAAACCGTTAAATTTATATGTCGTAGTCTTTAATCCGTATAGAGCAGTAATACTTTTTTCAAAAAAAGTATTACCAAACTTGAGAAGAACAAAAAATTGGAGGACAAAAAATGCACATTCCCGACGGCTATTTAGACCCAACCTTATCCCTAGTTTTTACAATCATCGCCCTAGCATTCATCATCCCCGGACTCATCCAAGCGAAAAAGTATCTCGGAACCAAGGCCATACCCCTTTTCGCAGTACTCACAGCCGGCGTCTTCGCCTTCCAAATGCTTAACTTCCCAATTGTAGGAGGAACCAGCGGACACCTAGTCGGCGCCACCCTAATATCCATTTTTCTAGGACCCTTCGGAGCCCTAATCTCAATGTCCATAATCCTGCTCATACAAGCATTCGTGTTCGCTGATGGTGGAGTCACAGCACTGGGAGCCAACATTTTTAACATGGGCGTAATAGGAGGATTCGTAGGCTACTACGTCTATTTAGGCATAAGAAAACTGGTGCGAAAGGGAAACTGGGGCATAAGAATAGGCGCTGCTGTGGGATCCTACCTAGCCATAGTTCTCGCTGCACTAGCCTGCGGACTCGAAATTGGGTGGTCCTACACATTCCCATACGGAGTACAGTACACAGTGCCCGCCATGGTGGGATGGCATCTAATCATAGGAGTCGGTGAAGCCATAATTACAGTAGTCGTTATAGAGTACGTTCTCAGAGTGAGACCAGACCTACTAGAGCTGCCAAAAATTGGTTTAAAAAAGCTCCTGTCTTGGAGAGCTGAAGAAATTGGGGAAGCTTCGGCCCCCGCTGAGAAAAAGGAAAGAAAAAATTCTAAAAAAGGACATGGAGGTTGAACAGTTTTGGGTGCTTGGGAAACAGTGAAAAATGTTGCCAAGGAAACCTGGAGCCAGAGATGGTTCCGGTGGGGAGTATTCGCCGGATTATTGGTGATGGCAGTTTTTCTGCCATTAGCTTCAAGAAACCCCGACGGTTTAGAACGAGTATCGGAAGACTTGGCACTCTACAGCGACCTCCTAAGTTATGCTACTGGCGTGGAATTTAGTGCTTTGCTTCCCATCTGGTCATATACTATAACCTACGCCATATTCCCCGACTACTACATTCCGCAGCTCTATCCCCTAATCCTCTACGAGCTCTACTATAGCTCCTTTGTGGAAATCCCAGAAATAGTGCTCTACCAGTGGGGCGAAGCACTAAGTGGAGCCGAATACCTCTCCGCTCTACTCGCAGGAATCATTGGCTTCTTCTTAACTTTAGGTTCAGCGTGGCTAGTGGGGCTCATCCTAAAAAAGAGAGAGCCTCCCACCTAACCAACCTTTTTTTTGGTACCAGCAACACAACCGCTTATTTTTCTATTTACCCATATAAAAACATGGATTCCTCTGATGGAGTTCTAGAGAAAAATTGAAGAGTATGAAAAAGAATAAATAATCTGTAACCCTATTTTGAGTTAATTTTAACCATGGGGGTTTATACGTGTCTGAGAAAAAGAAGAAGGAGTATTATTATAAGGGAAAAGAAGTGAAGGCTAAAAAGAAGAAAAAATAGTTCCCTTTCTATTATTTTAAAAACATTTTGCATTATTAACCCGAGAAATAAAGGGAAAAGTTTCACAGATTTAATGAACGTGTGGACGTTATACGTTTAAATCTTTTGGTTACTGCGCCTGCGCAGTAACCGCCGCGACGCCCGTGCCGACTAGGCTCGGCTCGTAATCTACGCCGTTCTTCCAAACGGTGTACATGA
>JAHAWU010000199.1 GCA_018383815.1 Candidatus Jordarchaeia archaeon
TCTGTGGTGGTTTGGAGGGGGAAAGCGCGTTTAACCCCCTGTTTTTGTGGATTTTCATGCCGGGCGGGGTTGGAGTAGAAAAAAAGGTTCCCGGACAGGGGGAGGAAAAGCGGATTTAACAGTTAAAAGAACTAAAAACAAATCACCAAGTAATAAATAGTAGACTCACTGTGCTACTATCATTCACAATTCTATCTGTTTATCTTACCATAATGCTTTTATTCATTAAAAAACTCGGTTCACTGATATTACTAGAAATCCGCGTCTACCCCTCTCTCCAGATTCCTCAATAGTTATAAGAAGGAGGTTTGGTCTTGGAAGCTAAGGCTTTTTCACCCGGGCATATTACTTGCTTCTTCCAGATCTGTGATGCGCCAATAGATCCCCTCTTGAAGGGTTCTAAGGGAGCTGGTTTCTCCATAGAGCACGGTATTATTACTAAGGTACAGGTTTCCCCTTCAGACCACACCTCGATTGAAATTTCTATTAATGGTAAAGTGTGTGAGGCCAGGGTAACTGAGACAGTTGTAAGGTTGGCATTGGACTTAGCTCTTCAGAAACACGGTCTGGAGTACGATGTAAAAGTAATGCAGGAAATGCAGATTCCAGTGGGAGCAGGATATGGGGCCAGCGGTGCCGCGGCTCTGAGTACTGCGCTTGCACTTAACCAAGCTCTAAATTTGGGATTGACTAAGAATAACAGTGCGCAGCTGGCTCATATTTCAGAGGTTACTCACAAAACTGGTCTGGGTGATGTTATTGCCCAAAATAGGGGGGGCATAGAAATTAGACTTAAGCCGGGAGCACCCGGATATGGAGAAATCGACATAATACCCTCTCAATGTAATTTTGACGTGGTTTGTGGTTCCGTTGGTAAACTGGAGACAAAAGAAGTTCTCTCTAGTCCTGAGAAAAGAAAAAAGATTAATGAAGCAGGCGACAAACTTGTGAAGGAGCTCTTAAACGAAGCTTCTATCCCTAAATTGGTGTCCCTCTCAAAAAAGTTTACTATGCAAACAGGCTTGGCTTCCCCTACTGTGATTAAAACAATCCGAAGCTTAGAGGATTCTGGATTTCCTTACTGTAGTATGGTTATGCTTGGACAATCGGTTTTCTGCCTTGTTAGCGAGAAGAATTCTAAGGATGCCTACAGTATCGTTAAAGAATGTATGCCTGACGGAGTTGTTTTCGTGTCAAAAATCGATAATTTGGGGGCAAGACTAATTTAGGAGGTTAACACGGTTGAATGAAATACCCGATAATCATCCTCGCGCAGAATCCCTAAGAATAAGACATAAAATTATTGAGGGAATGGAGCGTAACGTGGTTGCCAAGGCCGGATTAATAGCCCACGGCAGAGGAGAAGCGTTTGACTACCTTTTAGGAGAAAAAACAACTCCTCCCGCCAGAAAGGCTATCAGAGCCGCCGCCGCGGCGTTACTATTATCTAAACATCCAGTTATTAGCGTTAATGGAAATTCTGCTGCCCTCACACCCAAAGAAATAGTGGAACTTTCAGAGGTTTCAGGGGCCAAGTTGGAGGTAAATATTTTTTACCGCAGCCCTGGACGCGTGGAAGCTATCAAAGAAGTTTTAGAAAAGGCTGGAGCCAAAGAAGTACTGGGTGTGGGGGAAACTGCTGACGGTGTGATCCCCGAAATTTCAAGCGTAAGAAGAGTTGTGGACAGGCGAGGCATTCTAATTGCAGACACTGTCTTGGTACCCATAGAGGACGGTGATAGAACTCAAGCTTTGAGAAAAATGGGAAAAACCGTGATAGCCGTAGATCTCAACCCCCTGAGTAGAACCTCACAATCCGCAAATATAACAATAGTTGATAATCATGTAAGATGCATGCCTCTGCTAGTTGAAGAAGTCAAAAAACTAAAAAATGTTCCCAAAGAAGAACTCAAAAAGATTCTCGAGGAGTATGACAACCAAAAAGTTTTGGGGGAAATTTTAATATTAATCCGGGACAGACTAACCGAAATTGCAAAGAAAGGTATCCAGGACTACTAAAGTAACCCTACCAAAAAATTTGGATTTATACTTCATCAAATTTTTCACTCTTCTTCTATTCTATTTGAGATGAACAATGGTAATTTTTCCTTTTCGTTTCAAATTTATCACAAATGTTTAAATCAAAAAATGGCTAGTGAGAATCAGAATGTTAATTTGTGAAATGTGTGCTGTGGAAGCTTACCTGCTCATGTTAGCTTTTCTTGTGTTCATGGGGTGAATGATTTTGAAAAAGATTACTATTCAATTTGAGCCAGAGGGTCGAAGAATCGAAACCGACTCTGGCCAGAAAATTTTGGACATTGCGGAAGCGTTTGGAATTGATATCAGATCGGAATGTGGAGGAAAAGGTAGTTGTGGGAAATGTCGCATCATCATACAGGATCAGAGTCGTGTGAGTGAAGTAATTGATCTTGAAAGAAATCACTTGTTGGAGAGTGAAATATCTGATGGTTACCGTCTAGCTTGTTGCACATTTGCTAAAGGCGATTTGGTGGTTGAGATTCCTGAGGAAAGCCGGATAAGAATTCGTAGAATTCAAATCACGGGCATGGAGCTTCCAGTAAAACTGGAGCCTCTAGTAAAAAAGTTTCACCTGGTTCTACCGAAGCCAACCCTTTATGATATCAGGCCAGATGCGGAGAGACTGCTTGACGCTTTGGAGAGTGAATATGGGCTCAAAAATATAAAACTGAGTCAAAAAGTACTCAGCAACCTGCCCGACATTTTAAGGGAAAAGAATTGGGATGTCACCGCGGTTGTTTGGAATAATGAAAAACTCATTGCACTGGAATCTGGAGATACTACCAACATCCTCTATGGATTTGCAGTTGACATAGGAACATCCAAAATTGTAGGGTATCTCGTGAATCTCATGAGTGGCGAAACAGAGGAAATCGCCTATGTGGAGAATCCGCAAATAACTCATGGGGAGGACATAATGACTAGGATATCCTATACCCTTGAGGGGGAAAAGAATCTGCAAAGACTCCAGAGACTTGCTGTAGGTGCCATAAATTCCCTAGTTAAACAGGCATGTAACAGAGTGGGAATAACTAATAGAAATATTTATGAATTCACCATTGTCGGAAATACTGCAATGCACCACTTCTTTTTGGGAATTCAGCCAAAATATGTATCTTACACCCCATATGTTCCCGCTGTGAAAAGTCCCTTAAATGTAAGAGCCTCAGACCTAAATCTCGCCGTGGCACCGGAGGTAAACGTCTACGTATTACCGTGTGTGGCTGGTTTTGTGGGTGCTGACGCGGTTGGAGACGTAATTGCTTCGGGCATTTGTGACAGTGAAGAACGTTCGCTGCTCATAGATGTTGGAACCAATACCGAGGTTTTTGTAGGAAACAGCGAGGGCATACTCTCCTGCTCCTGTGCTTCGGGACCCGCTTTTGAAGGGGCGCATATCAAATATGGAATGAAGGCTGTCACGGGTGCAATAGAAAAAATTAAAATTAATTCCGAAACTCTGGACGTTACCTACAAAACAATAGGTGACCAGCCACCAGTAGGAATCTGCGGTTCCGGAATACTAGACGGTATATCTGAATTGTTCAGGGCAGGAATAATAAACAATAGGGGACGTTTCAACCAAATTGAGTGTGAACGCCTAATACAACAAAACGGTAAAAAAGAGTTTGTTATCGCTTGGGGTAGTGAAACCATCACCGGTAAAAACATCACAATAACTCAAGAGGACATAGGGGAAATACAGCTTGCAAAAGGCGCAATACATACGGGAGTAGCCATAACTATGAGGAGAAGAGGATACACTAAGGAGGACTTGGATCATGTCTACATAGCTGGGGCGTTTGGATACCATATAGACCCCCTAAGTGCTAAAACCATTGGGATGCTACCCGACATACCCACGGAAAAAATCAAATTCGTAGGAAACACCGCCGTTACAGGAGCCAAAATGTGCCTAGTTTCCCGAGAAACCAGAGAAAAAGCTCACAACCTCTCAAAGAAAATACGGTATCTTGAGCTAGCCGTAGACCCTGACTTCCAAAAGGAATTTGTGAATTCCATGTACCTACCCTACAAAAATATAGAAGAATACCCAACAATCCTCAAATTACTCAGAGAAAAAAGGTGAGCAATTAATCCCATTTATTCACCAAAAAATGAATAAAAACATAATCTTCATACAAAACATTTTTACTCTAGCCAGATCTATCCCAGAAAATAGTAACCCCATAAAAAATAAGTCTTTCCAAACCTAAAAACTAGAAAATTACTGAAACTGAACTAACCACTTCAACCCGAAAGATGTGGTGTACCCTATTGAAGGTTGTTATCATGGGTTCTGGAAGTATGGGTAGCCTATTTGGAGGTTTTCTCGCCAAAAGCGGAGTAGACGTCACACTTATCGACAAAAAAACTATCACAGATACCATTAGGAAAAGGGGATTAGAAATAACTGGTGTCAGCGGCCACTACCATATCAAAGTTAAAGCTACCCATAACCCCTCAGAGGTG
>JAHAWU010000200.1 GCA_018383815.1 Candidatus Jordarchaeia archaeon
CCCAGCAATCGAAAAACTTTTTACTCACATCAACTCCTACATAGTTCAAGGAGGATTCGCCTCCTCCTTCACTTTTGTGGTCGCCGCGCCCCCGGAAGGTTATACTGAGCCTCAAAAAACGGCGCACTTGACTTCATTGAGGGTGGCGCGGTTACCTCTTTTAATAAGTGGTTACGAGGGTCGCCTCTAGCAGCAGGCGCCCGAACACCCACATATAGGGTTTTTCCGACCACTATCCTCTAAATGGGTAAATCCCTAATATAAACATAGTCAAGTGGTTAGCTTTACATTATTGTTGTTAAAATTTTGTCTTTCTTAATTTGGACCAAGTTAATTATTGTACAAATAAGGAAAAAATATATACAGCAGAAAACTTATCTTTTATACAGAATAAAAAATTATAAAAAGCGACCGAAATTTGAAGCAGTGAGGGAATGGAAAATGAGTCCTGTCGAAACTGTGCCTTCTGGCATTCCTGGCTTGGATGAAATGTTGAATGGCGGTTTACCTAAAGGGAGAGCGATTCTAGTCTCAGGCGGTCCTGGAACTGGGAAAAGCATTCTATCCGCACAATTCATATATAACGGGGCAAAACTATACGGAATTCCGGGTATTATAGTGAGTTTGGAGGAGCCATCGCACACAATAAAGGAGAATCTAAGCAGTTTCGGGTGGGACCTAGACAAACTTATTGATGAAAACCTCTTGGCAATAATTGATGCGGCCCCCATACAGAAAAGTACGGATTCGGGTGAACGGATTTATGAACTTTCCACGGAGAGACATCCCATTCTAGGCGAAAGGTCTTTCAACATTGAGAACCTAGTTTCAGTCATCCATGAGAAGAGAAGGGAGCTGAAAGCCACAAGAATAGTGGTGGATTCCATAACAAACCTTACTCTTCAACACAAAGACCTTTTTCAACTCAGACAGGATGTTCTAACTCTTGTACGTTCACTTAAAACAACCGGGGTAACATCACTTCTCACAGCCGAGAGCCTAAATGTGCATGAAATGGGACGCTACGGCCTGGAGCCCTTCATAGCGGAAGGAGTAATTCTCCTCTACATGCTCAGACAAGGCAACACAAAAATAAGAGCACTGGAAATAATGAAAATGCGAGGATTAAACCACAGCATGGACGCAGCCTTCTTCAAAATAACCGAAAAAGGCATAGTACTGTATCCAGAGGAGCGAGTTTTCAAGGAGGACATGCGAGGAGTTATCTGGTAAAAAAAAGGCGCAAAACAATGCCAAACTGTTCTTCTCCTCCCTAAACTAAGTACACATACATACGCTGAAGCATTTTAGACAAAAAGTAAAACGCTCACACGTTCCAGGAAAAAAATTCGAAAGTCATTCATGGGAAACCCGTGTACGCGTTCCGCGTTTTAGCGTCTCCCGCATCTCAATTGTTTTGTGGGAGCAGGTGGAAGACGCTTATATTTTGGGTTTCTGACCCCCCTACAATGGAAAAATACGAAAACAAATTTTTTATGATAATGGATGAAAACGTATTTTCACAGAAGTACTGTCTTTAATCAAAAGTGTAAAAAACAAGAATCATAGGCTCTCTGCGCTCAAATTAGTTTCTGAAGTCGACTTTGAACGCAAAATACATTTGAACGACTCAACATGAATGGACTAGAAGCTTAGCTTTTCTCCACATTCCCTTGTGCCAAAAGGGGAAGAGAAAAATGGGAAATTTCACCGGCACTGTTAACTGAGCGGCACCTATCGTGCGCTATGCATTTTCGGCTCAAAAATCCATCCTCCTGGACGTATTTCGGAGTTTTTCACGACTGGAATAGCTGCGATCAGTCTCCCATCAAGGAGATTTAGAATACTTCCAAACATGCACACAATACATCAAAAAGTTTTATAAGGCGGTGCTAAATTCCTCATTTTTCAATATTTTTATTGGATAAGATGTTTATTCGCGTAGTTAATTAGGGGCCGCTTTTTAGTTTTGAGGGGAAAGACTATGCCTTTTTTCACGCTAATTATTATGTTATTTTCATGCTTTTACTTTTTTTAATTGTTCAATTTGACCTTCAGTGCTTAGTATAAACTTAATTGGTGATTGATGTGGCTGAAAAACAAGGGGCAAAAAATGCTGGAGGTTTCTTAGGGTTGGTGGAGTCAAGTAGTTGCGAACAAGTTAGTTACATTGAAAATATTCTGGTGATTAACTCTAATGGGCTATGTTTAGCTAGTGCAAACCCAACGACTTGTGATCCTAATCTTTTAGCGGGGCTGCTTGCTGCCCTGCAGAATATAGGTGCGGAAATTATGGGTTCAGATATTGAGTGTGTTTCCTTTAAAGAGCATCGGCTTCATTTTATAAAGGAGGGAGAACTACTTTTTGTGACTCAGACTTCCAGAACACTCCCAGAAGACATTGTTTTTGAACTCTTAGCAAAAACTTCCCGCAAATTTCTAAAAAAGTACAAGAGCATTCTGAACCGCTGGTCTGGCAGCTTGGAATTATTTGAGGGGGCTGAGAAGGTTTTAAAAAAATGGCTTAATAGGCTAAACCGACTCTTGAATGATTATATGTCTCAACCCCAAGCTGCGGATGTACATCCATTTGACAGTAAGGATAACAGCAACTCTTTGGCAAGCCAATCATATGACGAATGGAGGAAACAAATTGGTATTGTGCCAAATTAACAACAAAATATATTATTTAATTCTAGAATAGGTGGTGTTTATCGATGAGCGAATTTGAATATTCGGTAAAAGTACTAATTGTTGGCGAAGGAAGTGTTGGTAAGACGAGCCTGGCCCGCAGATTTGCAACTGGACAGTTCACAACAGACTACATTGCAACTATTGGAGTTAATCTTTTTAGCAAGATTATTGAGGTGAGGGGGGAGAAAATAAAAATGCTACTGTGGGATACTGGGGGCCAGGAGAGATTCAGAAATCTTTTGCCTAAATATTATGAAGGCGGACGCTGTGGCCTTGTGGTTTACGACGTGACGAACCCCCTAACTCTCAAAAAATGCGTCTGGTGGGCGGGGGAAATGGTTAAACATTGCGGAAATATTCCCATTATACTGGTAGGTAACAAAACGGATCTTAAGAAAAGTGTCTCCACGGAGGAAGGCAAAGCGGTTGCGGAAACTTTAAAGGTGCCCTTCATAGAAACCTCTGCAAAAGAGCAAACTAATGTGGAAAAAGCATTCCAACTTTTGGGAGAAATGTATCTAGACAGACTCCTAGAAAAAACGCTTTAAAAACCAGTTAAACGCAACAAAAAATGAAGCCCATAAATCGTCCTTCACCCAACAATCCTACATTTGAAACACTGCTAAAAAAGTACGTAGACTTCACCAAATTTAAAAACACATTTTTGTTCATGGTTAATTTTTGTTTGGTTTAGCGTGTTTTCGTTGGTTAATGTTTACCTATTCTCAGAATTTACTTGTGTCTTCGCATTCGTCATGTAAGCTCCACCAAGCAAGGGGATGCGAAAAACTATTTCTGGCCTTGTGTGGTCTTGGCTAATAATAGAGTATTGTATCTCCTCTGGGTAAGGTGTTTCTGAGTTGTGTTCTAGGAGTTGGATGTAGTTTTGTTTTCTATGTTCTTTGAATTCTGTTCTAGTTTTAACTACTACATTTGCGAGGGTTTGTATCCTTTTCTCCACATTTTTTTTCCAATATTCCTTCTGATAGAAGGTAGAACTCTATTGTTTTGCACCTCATAGCTTCCCTAATGTTTTTGTCGAGGAATTGTAATACCTCATTTGTTTCAAAATTTATAAAGAGGGAGCTAAGCGAGTTGAAACAGACCAAAATATTAGGTTCTTCCTCTTCGGGGTTCTGTAGAAAATCATCCCTCGCCTTTTTCATTTCCAAAAAGATATCAAATATTTGTGAAGCGTTTGGAATATAGTGTTTAGTGTTGTAAATATTTTCCGGCGAAACACAATCTATAATCTTAAAATTTTCTGAAGAAATAATGTCTTTGATATGATTAATAAAGTGGGGGGAGGAGTTGGAAGTTAATATGAGGATAGTCTTCCCCCCATGATTGTAATGGTTTCGAATAATTTCTGAGATAATATATTCCTGCCCGGAACCAGTTTCGTAAAGAAAAAGAATGGCGCTACCTATCGGTACACCATTACCAAACATTTGGTCTAGCTCTCTTATTCCTGAGAACCAACTTCTAGTCATCAGAAACACCTTAATAATAAATTTTTTTGTCCTCCTAGTTTCTGGTTTTTGTGTTTTATTGTTTTTAGCAGTTTTCCAGTGACTGGTTTATTTTTGGAAACGCGTAGCGTCATTAATTTTATTATATAGCTACATAATGTGTAATATGTCGAAAGTTCTATATATATTTTTGCAATTTTTGCAATGAATTTTGTATATTTCGCAACTGCATAGTTAAAAGTGCACCTGTTGCGTAACGTACGTTTTTCGGCCCAAACACCTCTAACTAGGGCACAAACCGATGTTTTTCACCCGCAGAATCACCAAGCAAGCTTCCAAGAACTTAGA
>JAHAWU010000201.1 GCA_018383815.1 Candidatus Jordarchaeia archaeon
GGTATAAGAAGCCGGAACCCTACACAACTGTGTCGGAAAAGCCGGAGGAAGCCGGAGGAAAAAAAGCCGCAGACTGGTGCGACTACGCATATAAAGAGTGGGAGATATATGAGAAACTGAAAATCCCGGACTGGTACTGGAACTTCAAGCCTCCGGAGTGGTCGGAGGAAGAACAGCTCATCATGGAGAGGATAATGCTCAAGATGCAGGAGAATATAGCTAAGGAGAAGATGACTCCCATAGACAGGTACTGGGCCACCGCCTACGGCGTTGAGAGAGACCGCTGTCCCCTCTTGGGGGGTTTATATGCTATGGCTACTAACGCTCCCAGAATTCTGGACGCGTATGGAGTGATATTGAAGAGTGTTGATTTTCACAGGTATCCTAAGCTACACGTTATAGCGTCAAATATGGCGGTGGCAAAGTTTGCAACGGACATAGTTTTTATTCACAAGATTACTTATGGAGAAGCAGAGTATGGCGGCCATGTGTATCTTAAGGAGACATCGGCGCCCGTGTGTAGGAGCGCCGGAGCGATGGAAACCGGATTTCAGGTTCCATGGTTGCCTTTCAGAACAGCGCCGTTCCTCTCACATAAAGTGCCCGAAGCGAATTATGGAGCCTACGCTATGCAGTTGTGGGAGATTAAAATCATTAAAGAGTATCTCAGAAGGGCGGGACTATGGGGAGTTATGCCCCTCATGACAAATACCTGCGTGGGTCCCCTTTCCACTGCGGGTGGCGCCATAGGACCCACATTGGGACACAGAGAAAGAGCCCTTATGTATAAACGTAACCCCGAGTGGCTACATATGTGTATGAGGGAGGCTCTCAGGTTCTGCATCAGGCACCATAGAGCGGTTAGAGATGCGGGCACAGACATAATGTTCTTCTGTGACGGCATAAATGTAATGGGCACTGATATGACTGCGGATTTAATACAGTACCATGTGGAGCTGTGTAAGGAGGTGCACTGGCCACCGGGAGGGACACTAATCACGGGCGGAGACTTGAGACGCCATGCGGACATACTGCTTCAAGCACATGGAAAATATGCATATCTCATAGGCAGTGATCATGTGTGGCCTATAGAGGATGCTCTTAAAACCTGTCTGCACTATGATAAGATGTGGTTTGACTTTCCAGACTGGGACAAAATCAAAGCCGGCCCTCCAGACGCTATTGCTGCTTATGAGAAGGAGAGGTACAAGATTGCCTGTTCTGATCCCAAGAGCAAGTACTGGAACCCTGGTCCGTCTGACTACTGGATACCTATGGAGCACTATCAAGCCTGGGTTGACGCCTGCAAAAAATATGGAGCGTATCCAAAAGGATGGGAACAGCCCTAAAACGTTTTTAACCATTTTTTCAATTTGATAATTAGTATTTGGTTTGGAGGTAAAAATTTTGGCAACTATAGAGGATTCAGACGCCTGTTTTCATTTTGGGGTTGAAAGAATTAAGAAGATTCATGAGGAAGGTTTGGGTGCAGGTTGGGAACCTTTCACAGTGGTGATGTGGCTGGAAGACTTGAAGCGGGGATACTGGTACAAGTTTAAGAAAGACGGTATCCTTGAAGATGCAAAAATAGTGACTGGCGAACCGCCCGAAGCCACAGCTGTTGTCTATATGTCGAGCGACGATTGGGTGGGACACCACACGAAAGAAGTGGATTTGGCTGAAAAATACTTTTCCGGCGCAATGAAGGTTAAGGGCGACGTGGTGGTTTTACAACAGTACCAAACCTATGACTCCTACGAACCCTACTATCCTCCGGGGCATCCTAAACACAAAAAATAATTCTAAACCGGCAAAATCCGTTAGTGATGGAGAAAAATTTGGAGACGAGTGATTATCTTACCCTTCTCTTTTACTCTCTTTTCCTTCTAACATATTTTTTTCGACATTTAATTTTGTAATTTCACTATTTCTAGGTTCTGTTTTCTGTGAAATTATTTTTCTAAATGTGCAGTTTTTGGATTTTACATGGTTTGTGGTTTGAATTCTCCAAACACTTCTCTTAGAACCTGGCATATTTCTCCCAGTGTGGCGTAGGCTTTAACTGCCTCTATGAGGGTGGGCATAAGATTACATTTTTCCTGCTTTGCCTCTTCTCGCAGCTTTTCAAGGAGGCTGTCCACCAGTTTGTTGTTGCGTTCCTCTTTTACTTTTTTGAGGTTGGAAATCGCCTCCTTTTCAATTTGGGGGTCTAATTTGTGTAGGGATAGCTGAAGCTTCTCGTCGGTTTGAAACTTGTTAACTCCTACTATGATTTTTTCGCCCTTTTCCACTTCTTTCTGGTACTTGTAAGCCATTGAGGCTATTTCCTTCTGTACATATCCCTTCTCTATGGCTTTCACCATTCCCCCCATTTTATCAATTTCCCTAATGTAGTCTAGTGCCTGCTCTTCAAGTTTGTCTGTTAATGTTTCTATGAAGTATGAGCCTCCGAGGGGGTCTATGGTGTTGGTGACTCCGCTTTCGTAGGCTATTATCTGCTGGGTTCTCAAGGCTATTCTCACAGATTCCTCGGTGGGGAGGGCTAGGGCTTCGTCCATACTATTGGTGTGTAGGGATTGTGTTCCTCCAAGGACAGCGGCTAGTGCTTGGAGCGCTACTCTTATTATGTTGTTTTCTGGCTGTTGGGCGGTTAGGGTTGAGCCTGCGGTTTGGGTGTGGAACCTTAGCTGCAGGGAGTTTTCCTCTTTGGCTTTAAATCTGTTCCTCATTATCTTGGCCCATAGTCTTCGCGCCGCCCTGAATTTTGCTATTTCCTCGAAGAAATCGTTGTGTGAGCTGAAAAAGAAGGATAGTCTTCCAGCGAACTGGTCTATGTCCAATCCCCTCTCCAAGACCGCGTTTACGTAACATATTCCGTTGGCGAGGGTGAAGGCAATTTCTTGAACCGCGTTGGCACCCGCCTCCCTTATGTGGTATCCTGAAATGGATATGGGGTTCCATCGGGGCATGTTCTTGGTGCAGTACTCTATTACGTCGGTAACCAGCCGCATGGAGGGCTTTGGGGGGAAAATGTATGTTCCTCGGGCAACGTACTCCTTGAGAATGTCGTTTTGAACTGTTCCCGCAAGTTTTGAAATGTCAACTCCCTGTTTTTGGGCAACTGCAATATACATGGCTAATATGACTGCGGTGGGAGCGTTAATAGTCATAGAGGTGCTAACCCTGTCCAGCGGTATCCCCTCAAAGAGAGTCTCCATATCTTTGAGAGTGTCAATTATTACACCCACTCTTCCAACTTCCCCCCGAGCGAGTGGATGGTCTGAATCGTAGCCCATCTGTGTGGGAAGGTCAAAAGCCACACTAAGGCCCGTTTGCCCCTGCTCAATGAGGTACTTGAACCTCTTATTGGTTTCCTTAGCTGAAGCAAAACCGGCGTATTGCCGCATGGTCCAGAGCCGTCCCCTATACATTGTGGGGTAAACACCTCTGGTGAAAGGATATTCTCCTGGGAACCCCAGCTCCTCAAGATAGTTTTTCCCTGCTCGGTCTAAGGGGGTGTAAATTCTTTTTTCCTCGATGCCTGAAGCTGAGAAAAATATTTTCTCACGTTCCGGGTTTTTTCCTAAAAATTTTTCTAATTTTTCTTTCTCCCACTTTTTGAACTCTTTTTCCAGAATCTCATCATTTTTTGTTTCTATTTTGGTCAATTTACAAACCCTCTAGTCTACAGGTTTAAAAATGATTCCAAAATTTGGTTTTCCTTCAGGGTCCACCGATACTTGACCATATGTGGGTTTAACCTTCATTCCTACCTTAACTTTTTCTTTTTCCGATATGCGCCCTAGGGCTCTAACTCCATTGTTGAATTCCACTATTCCGAAGATGTATGGTGGCTCTTCTTTTAGAGTCTCAGGGGGTGCATAAAGCTTAGTAAATGTAATTATCGTGCCACTATCCAAGGGTTCGGGATAGAGATCTTCAAATTCAGAGGATTTACACTTAATACATCTGATCCTTCCTGGATACTGGATTTTGCCGCATTTCTTGCATTTGATTCGACGCAGCTCTGCCAATATTTTCTCCTTATCCTCCATACTTTAATCACCATTATGATATTCAAATGCTTATTTATTCACTTTTGGATAGCAATTCACATATATAAATTATATTAAGAGATTTTAACATATTGGGTATCGAAATTAAAAAAGGGCGGGGAAGGAAGTTCCTACAATTGAAAAGGAAAGTAGTTGCTAAAGAATAAATGGGCGTAAAAAGTTTTTGGTGCAAGCCGCGGCACAGTTAACCTGGAGTCACCAATCACGGGCAGAGTTATATACTCCTCTTCCTTTATAAATAGACACGGTGATTTGTTTGGATTCATATTCCCAACTCATCAAAGAAGCCCTAGAAAAACCCGGCGACACAAGGATTAAACAGAAACTCAAGACCTGGTCCGGCGAACTCCCCTGCCCCAACTGCGGCTCCCCCTCACGCAAAAACGGCACAAGAAAATATAGGGACGCCACAACCACACAGGAGTACAAGTGCA
>JAHAWU010000202.1 GCA_018383815.1 Candidatus Jordarchaeia archaeon
CAAGTACCGGTCTATCCAAATCTGTACGGGAATGAAAGTTAATGGAACAGCCATCACCATGAGAATAGAGCCCCCTATGATTTGGCCTCTGCCGATTTGTGGAGGATTCTTCTTGAAGGCGATGAGTACACAACCTAGAGCAGCTGAGAAAACGCCAATAACCTCGAAAGCATCTACAGTGACGAATAGAATTTGCTGCATGTAAAGGTAGACGCCTCCCGGAAAGGTGTAGAAAGCATAATTTGAAATTGTTAGGAGAACAAAAGCAGCCATCACAGCCCCCAAGCCAAAGTTATATAGCCCACATAACAAGTAGAATCTCTCACTAAGCCTTTCGGTGGTGCTCCTCCTCAAAAAGAAATCTCCAGCCAAAACAAGTGAAAGGGTGATGAAGAGCGAAAGCAAAAGGAGGTATTGAGCCATCTCCGTATAGGCATTTTCCACATAGATTGAAAAAACAAAAAAAGGAGTATCAAGGATGACGCTTCCACTCATCCTCTGCACCAATAGCAGGCACCCCATGGTGAAAAGAGCAGCCTTACTAAGCTGCGCCACCCAAAGTTCCCTAATCTTCTTTTCCGAAAACAAAAACAAAAGCGAAGAGAAAAACAACATTTCGCCACTCACAAATATTGCGAAGCCATTAACACCCCAGACAATCCGTCCACAGAGAGAAACATATGAGGAAAGGGGCAGTGAAACTGAAAGCTGCATATCGCTCAGGGAGAGCCCAATCAGGGCCCCAATTGCTCCTAAAAAGCAGAGGATACTCTTCCGCTCCACTAGCACCACAGCCGTCCAAGACATCCTTCCTCACAAAATTGGTTTAATAATCCTAAAAAGATTACCCCCCATGTTTCCATTTTGGCTTTCCCTCATAAAGGCCGAAAACTTCCAGTAAGTGTTATTGAAACTAATGTGAGGGAAAATACGAGGCCAGAAAAAATCTTTGAAGAGGGCTACACTGTGTTCTTCAGACTAACAATTTTTTGAGGAGGATGTGAGTCTTTTTTATTAAAGCCAAATACTTTGAGAAGGGTTTCCGCAGCTTCGAGGATGAGTTCACAGTACTTCTCTCTGTCGTAGCTTCGACCATCATATAATGGTAGGGCTTGGACTCTGGTTAAGGGATTGGGGCTGCGGTAATTCACATATATGTATCTGACCAGCTGTCCCTCCTTGAGGACTGTTCCATAATTTTCCAACTGTTTACCCGCAGCCACATGCGGATAGATTCTCGAATATTTGTCTGGGGATTTGTGCAAGTCTTTCTCCACTACGAGTTCGCTGACATCCACTTCTCCAGAGAGAATCCTGTTACATGTTTGAAGGGTGAACTCCACAGCTTTACGGTAATTCTTCTTCACTTCCTCAATGTTCTGAGCGTTGAACAACGTTTCCATCAGCTCCTCTTGGAACCTCTTTATGAGTTTGGGTGTATCGTGTCTTCTGACTTCTATTCCCCTCTGGTGGAGTCTACCATCATACAGTTTACCGTAGTAGCGTTTCACCACATCAACCATAGGGTCTAACTTGGATGGTAGTAGTACTAGGAAGCGGTACAGGTTGTCTATGGCGATGCGGAAATTAACCTCCTCAGATATCTGCTCTGCAAGTCTTTCAAAATCTTCCTTTGAGGCTTCCTGTTTTTTGACGAATAAGCAGTCTGTATCCGCGTAGACAACCTGGAATCCCTCCCTCATTGAAATATTTATGGCCCTGATGAGAATCTCCCTCCCGTACAAGTTAATGCTTTCAAAGGTGGGAACATTTTGGAAGCGGTTCCAGGTGCAACCACTGTAACCATATATTACGACCAGCATCATCTTCAAAGCCTCTTGACGCTGATCCGCATAAACATACTCGGGACTACCCTCAGGAAAACTGCGGCGCAGATGCTTAAAGTGTAATCTCCTCTCCAGAGCAACTTCAGCCACCCCGGGAAGCAAACCCTTCCACGAATAGTCTATCCCCTCAGGTGTA
This sequence comes from Candidatus Jordarchaeia archaeon, assembly GCA_018383815.1. GTDB lineage: Archaea > Asgardarchaeota > Jordiarchaeia > Jordiarchaeales > Jordiarchaeaceae > Jordiarchaeum. The sequence continues at coordinate 1,984 of JAHAWU010000202.1, forward strand.
CAGGTCTCGTAACTTATGTTTCTACGCAGAATCAGGTTGGGATACATGGATTCAAAATCCAAAGCACAAACATTCTCGTGCACCCCCACTCGGGGAGAGATGATTAGTCCTCCCCGATCCTTCAGGTAGAGTTCCTCCACGGTTCTAAAAGAGCTACTGTAACTTTTCGCCTCTGGTATAAGAATCCCCATTTTCATAGCTTCGTAGACCTGTCTGCAGTCCACAATTCTTCCCACAGCCCACTTGGCAGCCAGCCCCAAGGTAATCATTCCAAAGCGGCAGAGCTCACTCAAACCCGCAAGACCAAACCTTTCAAACGACTCCAAGGAAACATAGGCTCTCCCCCTCCAACTACTCCAGAGAGGAGAATCAGGCTGGATAGAGTCGCCATCCTCCCGGGAAAGGTTTATGTTAAGTCCCAGGATTTTCGCCCTCTGAATAATATAGTGGAGATCTCCAAAGGGATGACCGCCGGGAGCCACAAGGATGTCTGGATCTTGAATCTGTATTATTCTCTGAAGGCTCTCCAGAATGTAATCCTCGTTTCCGCTTAGCTCCTCTTCATCCCCGTTGGAGTCATATAGTGTGACTCTTTTAATGGAATCACGTTTGGGGTTAGCCAAAACCCCTTTTTTATCTGTCTGCGCTCTGAGGATGATTTTGGTTAGGGGCGGCGGGGCAAGCTCATCCAAGTCTTCTATTTTTGTGAACTGGTGGTTCCGATATTCTACCAGCATGGTGGGGGCGAAGCCTCGAATGCAGAGGTAACGTTGAATGTGTGTGATGTCGGTTCCATAGAATTTTGCGACCGCGCTTCTCCTTTTGAGCGTGTTTACAACCTCTCTGAAGGCTTTGGGGGACTCGGTTTGAATGTGAACTACTCGGATTTTCTTCCTCATCCTCAGATCTGCATACTTCCACTCAACTTGGGCGTTAAATATTCGGGGCTCCTCTCTCAGAAGCCAGGAGAAACCGTCAGGGTTCAGGTCTCTACGGGGCAGGACATAAAAGTCGGGGTAGTAGGTCTCCTCCACCTTTTCGATGGATCCTTGGATTGTTCTCAGCCAGTTGACCGCCCGGTTTCCGTCAATGTAGCTCTGGGTTACCCACCCCTTCATTTTCTTCCTTCCCTTCAAGCAATTTCTTTTTGAGAAGCAGGATTTCCTTGCGGTTGTCCACAACTGCACTGAAAAGGAGGGAGAGCAGAACTGAGGGAAGCTCAGCGTAACTCATAGCACCCTTGGTTTCAGACCAAGCCCTAACCAACTCGTCAAAAGCCTCCCGACGCTCCACATCCACGAGAGCCTCATAGAAGGTTTTCCTCAGCCTTTCGAGAACCTCATTAAACTCGGCGCGGAAGGGAACAGTAATCCTACCCATATTAATCATTCCTCATTCCAAAATAGGTCATCATGAATGCAGTAGCGGTTAAAGGTAAAGGCAACCTCCCGGTTTGTCAGGGAGGGATGTTTGCGGAGGTAGGCCTTCGCAAATGGTGTTCTTCGGCGGCCGACTTTCAGGTACACAATTACCCCCGCCCTCTGACTCAGCACAGAGCCGCCCTCAGGCAGGGGAACAGATGGGTTATTATGGGGGTTGGAGGGAGCTTCTCTGCAGGTGGCCACTAGTGCGGCGTTGTTTTGGAACGCTGCTTCCCAGAAGCTACCCGCCACTGAGGTTAGAGTTACATTTGGAAATTCTTCTCTCATTTTTTCGTCGCAGAGTAGGAGGGCGATATTGTCTACTAGGATGAGTTTGGAGCCCGTTTTTCTCACTATCTTTCCTGTTATCTTGCTTAGGGTGTATTCTTCCAGGGGGTTGAAGGCCATGGCTACATGGATGTTTCTGAAGGCTGCTGTGGGATTTATGCCGGCACTTAGGGCTACGTCTGCGAGATAGTAGGTATTGAGCACTGTTCTCTCTTTTCGGTAGTTGCTGCAGCAGACGTAAACTGCGGGTGACGCAAAGCCTCCTCTGCTGGTGTCGAGAAGGGAGTTGACGAGTAGTTTGTGTACTAGTATTTGGAGGATTCTTCGGTCTCCGTAGAGTAGGGTGAAGGTTGAGGTTTCCACTCCTCCGCCTAGGAGTGAGTCTAGAAGAGAGCTTCCTGTGGTTAATTTTCCAGCGTTAAGGTTTCGGTAGTAGAGGTCTAGTGCGTTTTGATACTGGTCTGTTAACTCTTTTTCAAAAATAGTTGTGGTTGGATAATTCGGAGTGGAGTGTGGGATGTTCGGATTTTTGGCTGTTAGATTTTCTTTGTGGCCGGTGAGCATACCCTCTGCTCCTTGTGATTATTAAAAGGTATATATTTTTTGCTTAACGGAATCCTCAGCTTGCACTTTTTTAAGCTTAATTTTGACGAAAGTTCAGTTTAAAATCACAGCAGAGTAGGGGGGAGGGAGGCAATAATGTTCGGAAGATTTTTTGGGTAAGTTTTTTGTCTCTTATAAGCGCTTATTATAAGATATGGAAACAGATACTCTGTGTTTAATGAATAGCAGCCACCAATGGCCCCGGCTTC
>JAHAWU010000064.1 GCA_018383815.1 Candidatus Jordarchaeia archaeon
GCCATGGAGAAGGTGATTCCCCTCTATAAAGCAGAGGCCCCGAAGCCCGCCAGTCCTCCGAGAATCTTCTGGGGCTATATTAACCCTCCAACCCCCGCATAAACAAACAATAACCAGGAAAACTACATACCTAAGACGGGTTCCCAATTATTTTTTACGAAAAATTTAAGTAAGAGAAAGATAAAAGAAAACTTTCAAAAACGTGTGGAGAAACACATTATGAGAAGGAAGGGCTTTTCTATTTTCTGCATTTCACTATTTGCAGTGTCCATGTTGTTCTCAGCGGGTCTAGCTGCAACTTTAAGCGGGAGCAGCGCTAATCTCACCGGACTAGTGGCACTGACCGCCATAAATAACGGAATAAGCGACGGGGGAGCCATAGACTCAAAGCTGGTAGGTGACACTTGGGGAGGAGATGGAAACAATCTTGACCTCAGTAAACTGCAGGTAGGGGACATAATTCTCGTTTCAGGAGTAATTGTTGGTGACAAGTTGATGCCGGGCCACTACTCACACGCCGCAATGTATATCGGAAATGGTAAAATGATTGAGGCTTGGAAAAACGGTGTGAGAGTTGTGGACATCAGCATGATTCACAACGCTAACGACGCAGCCATTTATCGAGTAAGTACCTCAAGCTCCATAAAGCAGCAGGCCGTGAACTGGGCACTGACCAAGGTGGGACTACCTTACGACTACATCTGGCTCACCTACATCGGAGGAAAACAAGTTAATGGCAACAGCTACTACTGCAGCGAACTTGTGTGGGCCGCATATATGGCGGTGGGCGGACCAGACATCGACCAAAACCCAGGATGGAGCTGGACCTACGGTTACAATGTAGCTCCCCAAGAATTAGCTGACGATGGTGACACTTATCTGGTCGCATATTCGTCATAAGTAACTGAGAAGAGAGGCAAAAATCCTTTCCTTTTTTTATTTTTGTGATGTTTCCAACCGAAAACGCACCGGAGCTCTTCCACGTACTTAGAAGGAACGCCAACAAGGGGAAGCAGGCACAAAGGTAGTTATGAGCGTAGAAAAGTAAATAAAGGTTAGGTCTTGCATATTTATTATTTTTAAAAGATGGTAATAGGTTGCATTCCAAATAGGCTTAGAGGAAATGATAAGAAAATACGCCGAAAAACGTAGCTTTGCAAGTGAGTTCATAACTTTGTTAGTACTTGTAGAATCCCCTTTTGGTTTTCACTCCCAGTTGCCCTTTTTTAATTTTTTCTTTGAGTAGTGGGTTCGGCTCTAGGATGTGGCTTAGATTGTCGATTTTTCCAAACCTCTTTTTTAATTCTTCGAGTCCTTCTACCACCTTGTCGATGCCCATTTGGTCGGCGAGTTCTAGCAGTCCTACGGGCATCAGGTAGCCGATTTTTACTGCCTTATCTACTTCTTCTACTGTTGCTACTCCATCGTTTACGATTTGTGCCATTCTATTTATTCCCACGAGGAAAGACCAGGTGGTGTCATATTTGTCTGCGATTTTTTCGCTCCATGACTGGGGCTTTCTCCAAACCTTATCGGGATACTCATAGAAACCTTTTCCAGTGTCCACACCATTGTGTCCGGCTTTCACCAGTTCTTCCCATATTGGTGGAACCTTAAATGTTGGTTCCCTCTGGGCCATGAATTTCTGCACCTGATAGGTGGTTTTCAGTCCCAAGAAATCATTTAATCCGAATGTGCCCATTGGCTGTCCCAGCTTATAATGGAATGCGGAGTCTATCTCAGCCGGTGTGAATATGCCCTCACTTACAAGCCAGCTTACAAAGTTAAGCATCACAATTACGGTTCTATTGGCTAGGAATCCCGGAACATCTTTTTTGCACACCACGGGGTCTCTGTCTATTCTCTTCATAAGTTCTAGTGTGAAATTCACGGTTTCGTCGCTGGTCTTGGCTCCATATACTATTTCCACCAGCTTTATCCTCTGGGGGGGATTGAAAAAGTGTGTGCCCAAAACTTTTTGCGGCTTTTTCATTCCCTCCTGTATCTCTGTTATGGGGAGGGCGCTGGTGTTGGTTGAGATTATCACATCCTCTGGAACTAGTTTCTCCACATCCCTGAAAACTCTCCGTTTGAGTTCAAGCTCCTCCGGAACAGTCTCAATAACATACTGGGTGTTCCTAACTGACTCCTTCAAATCTGTGAAGGGCCTAATTCTATTCATGGTGGGCTCAATTTTATCCCTTGGGAACTCTCCCTTCTCCGCAAATCTCGTGAGAATATATCTTATTCTACCCATATTTTTGTCCAGTATCTCCCTGTTCAAATCCATTAAGTTAACCTGATATCCGGACATCGCTATTACCTGCGCTATTCCCAACCCCATGTGGCCAGCCCCTAGAACAGTTATGGTTTTAACATCTTTAACGTCCACTTCCATCAACTCCAAATCGTTAACCGATAAGTTACACATCAAATATAATATAGAATACCCTTCTAAAATATGACCGCTTAAATATCCCTGCAAAAAGTGCGTTGACGGTGTGAAAAACCTCTTCTAGGCTTGATGAGTGGTGGGGGGGATGTGCATCGGCTGGCCCGCATGTAACATGACCCGTATGAGGTCGATGCTGTGACTGGGCCTGTGCCTTTGAGCGGCTACCAAAATGCTCCACCCCGGTGATAGATTCGCAGAATCCTTGTGTTTTCTTGAGCCCTTTTTTGTGCTTCTTTAAAACCATCTCCTAGACTTTTTTCACCATGATGGGGTTGGGAACCTTAAAATTTTAGGAAAAATTCCTAAAAAAATATAAAATTTTAGGAAAAATTGGAGAAGCTACAGCAAAGATTTTGCGAATCTATCGCCTGGTTATTAGTTCTGTATCCTGCTCTCTTTTCGGCATTTTTTTATCTCTAAGATGTCCAGTCAAGACTTACATTGCAGCTCCTGGGTCTGCAGGCCACCGAATAAATTCTGTGGTTCTTGGCTTGCTAGAATATTGAGTACCTCTCTTTTGCTTTTAGGGATTGTTTCAGGTACTCTGTGAATCCCTTTGCTAGGTTTTGGGGTGTGATTTTTGGGGAAGTGTATCTTTTTAACTTCATTCTGAGTCTCCGATCAAGGAGGTCGCTGTTCTTTTCGAGGAAGCCCTTCTTGTCTTCAACATAGGGCTTTATGTCCTCGGGCTCAAGTAGGGGGAGGATTAGTGGTTCATATTCTTTCATGAGGCGTTTTATTCTCTCCAGAGCTATGTCCATCATTTCTTCGGGGTTCCTTATGTCTTGCACCCCGTGCTTCTCAAGCGTTATGCGTCTTAGAACTCTGTCCATGGCGTTTTCAATCTCTGTCTCGTACTCTGGGCTTAGTTCGAGGCCCCTGCGGAATACGTGGTACATTATGGTTTCGAGTTTTGAGTTAAGCATTTCGAGGCTGGCTCTCGTCTTTTCGGCGGCCTGCTGGGCTTTGAGGAGTATGGGTGCAGCCTTCCTCTCTATTTCAAGGGAGGAGAGCTTTTCCTCTATCATGGGTGAGGCTATACTTACAAGGTCATTGTAAATTGGTGATAAGAGCTGGAAGTAGAGGAGGTCCCAGTAGATGTCCTCACCCTCGCTGAGGGGGTAGGAGGTGCATATTTCTCTGTATATTTGGGAGATATTCTTTTCGGGTTTTGCCACACCGTGCGACCTTAGGAAATGGTCAAAGGCGTATCTTATCTGGGCTACTGGCCAGCGTAGGTCTACATTACTGGAAAATGAGCGGAGGTTTAAAACCATTTCTTGGAAGTATGGCTCAATGTTCTCCTTAACGAGGATTGCCTTTGTCACTTCATCGGATATGTCCCCGCCCCTAATATCCACAAGGTTTTTCACAATGTCTGAGGGGATTTTTGAGGCCGCCCTAAGATTTTCCGTTGTGAGTGTCAGTAAGCTCATAGTTTCCATACCATTCTGCAGTCCCAGTGCTTTGGTCGTTGTTTCAAGGTCTTCGACAAATTTTTCTATCTGGAAGCTAATGAGTTCGTCTATGAAGCAGATGTAGTAGGTGGCGATGATTTCTTCACTGTGTTCCCTGAGCGAAACGGGGAGCTGAATACTCTTTTTCCCCTCATCAATGAGTTCCCTGTGGGTGTCTTTAAAGGAATTTATTCTGGAGGGGACACTCGTGTATTTTGCTCTAAACTCTTCTATAATTTCTTGTTGCCTTTTATCCAGCGGATGCATTTTTAACATCCTCAAAGGAGTATATTGACTCTTCTTCGTTTAGCTTCTTAACAGAGTAATATTTTGAGAGGTTCCATTCTTTGAGCAAGCTGTTTGAGAATATTTCTTCACGGGTGTAGCCTTTCTTCAAACCCTCTTTCAGGTCTCTTATGAAGACTCTCTCTGCCATGTGTGTGGGAAGGTCATAGTCGGCGTACCTGCTGTCAGAAATTGCAACCACAGTTTGCAGTTCACCTCCTTCCATCCTGCTCAAAGCATATACATCTATTAAATCGTCGCTGTTTTTAACTTTGTAAACAGCTCTTAGAGGCATGGAGATGAGGCTGGAGAAAACCTCTTGGTTAATCCTGTTAATAGCCAGGCGTACGCTATGGGGGATTATAGCGTGGTGGTAGAATCCCAGAACATCAAGAGGAGAGATGTTTTTCATCTTCTCCACTTCCATAACGATGTCGGGAAAGGCAAAAGAAACTTCCATAGGTTCGATCACCGGAGGAGAGCTAACCAACTTGCTCCCACATGAAGGGCAGGTGCCCCCCATCTCTTGCGTCGCAAGACTAAAACCACAGTTTGTACACTGAAGCTCGCCTTCAATCACCTTAGACTTGAGGAACATCACGGTGCTTAGATAAGTTTCCTTTGGGGTTACCTCAACCCCGCCCCTAAGCTCTCTCTTGTGGAATATATAGTGGTAGATTAGGCTGCTTAGGGCGCCGCTACTCAGGTCAAGATCCTCCTGCCTTTTCTGAATCTCAAGAGCATCAGAGAATTGCAACCGCGTTCTCCTAAAGGTTCCATTGTAGCCGTAGCAAGCAAAACGAGTCATGTCCATGAGCTTGCTGAGGTTAATATCAGCGTAAGGAGTTATAAGTAGGAAGAGAAGGAAAGTATCCCCGTAAAATTCCTTAACAGCGTATATGTTCGGGTTCAGCTTCAGACTGTTATCCACCTGCTCAGAAATATATACAATAGAACGCAAAATGTAGTCCTTAACACTGTAAACATCAATTATGTTAAGCTGAGCGAAACCTTGCTCTACATTCATCCGTACATACTGATCCTTTATTAAGGCCTCCCCTCCAAGGATGGTCGGAGAGTTCAAAACCATACCTGTTTCCTTATCCAAAGTGCTGAAAACACAAGCAATCAGGGAGTTCTGTCTGATCTTCTCAGCCATCGATTTCTCTTCCGGTATCATAACAATACAGCCTTCACCTTTATGAAACATGTTCAAAAACGTTTTTTCTCTTATTTTCAACGCTTAGAAACAATCCTTACAGAACTAATGTCCTCAAATTGTATTAAAATTGTCGATAGGCATAAAAAGTTTTTATTGCACTCAGTTTGGGGCTGTTTAGAGGGGCAAATTCTCTTCGGAAAACAATATTAGGCTCTCTGTATAAATAAGCACCATTGAAGGCTCCTTCTATAAAAAGGAGCAATAGTAAGGGAAAGAGGACAACATAGGAAGTCAGTTTAAAAAACAAATCCAAAACCAACCAACAAGCAATTGGCACGCTATCTTATTGTAGTGATGGTAAGGCTGCTGTTGTTAGAATTTTTATTAGTCCTCCGATTCCCAGCGTGAGCCTCACAAACGCCGCCACCAGAAGGTTGAACTCCCTCGTTCCACCCAGGTGGCTCCAAACGTTTTCCATGCGGTTGTTAGTGATGACCGGGCTTCGGAAGGTCTCAAGAGCCCTAAGGGGAGCCTCCATCAGCTCGGGAAAACGCATCTCCAACTCCTCCAAACTGCCCCTGGCGAGCAGAAAACGCCTATCCCCGGGGCAGAGCGGGGGTTTTGCCCCGCTTCCCATCACTGACTGGTTTTCCGCCCCGCCTCTCCTCTCTTTTCTTCATCTCCTCCAAGTTGGGGTTGGGAAGAGAAGAAAGCAGTACCAGAACCACCTCAAACTCTACAAGGCGTGATACAACCTTGTTAAGACTCATAATAGCCTGAGGGTGAAGAGCAGCAGGCCGAGCAGGAAGTGGGAGTACAGAACGCCAGCTATGGCTGTGGGTATAACCGACCATGTCTGGAGAATGAAAGAATTAATGACCTATAGAGCGCCAAGGAGAATGTAACAATGACACTACCGAAAAAGAAAAAGTTTTATAAAAAGAGAAGTGGGAATGAATTTTTTTAGAGTGTTCATGGACGGGAACCGACTTTTTAGTATTTGTAGAATCCTTCTTTTGTTTTTTGTCCCAGCTTTCCTTCTTTAACCATTTTTCTGAGTAGGGGATGTGGTTCCAAGATTGCGTGTAGTCCGTCTATTTTGCCATACTTCTTGTCTAGTTCTTCTAGTTTTTGTACTACAACATCTATTCCCTGCATGTCGGCTAACTGTAGCATACCGAAGGGCATGTTGAATCCCAGTCTCACGGCTTTGTCCACGTCTTCTACGCTGGCCACGCCGTCGGCCACTATTTGGACGGCTCTGTTTATGGCTACATAAGCGGACATCATGGGGTCAACTTTTTCTGCTTTCTCTTTGCTCCACTCCGGGGGAACTCTCCACTGCTTGTCTGGATACTCGTAGAATCCTTTGCCGGTTTTTACGCCTAGTTCTTTCTTTTTTATTTTTTCCTCAAGTATTGGGGCAACCTTGTAGGGTGGTTCCCTTTGTTCGAAGAATTTCTGGACGTTGTAGCCGACGTCCAGGCCCACGTAGTCCATTAGGCCGAAGGTTCCCATTGGGTTACCAAGTTTAAAGTGTGACGTGGAATCGATCTCTTCGGGTGTGAAGATTTTTTCGCTTACCAGCCAGGCTAGGAAGTTTCCTGGAGGATTCATGACACGGTTTGCCAGGAATCCTGGAATGTCCTTTAGGCAGTAAACTGGTTCTTTTCCCAGTTTTATTGCCAGGTTGTAGGTGATTTCTGCTGTTTCCTTGCTTGTTTTGGCTCCGTATATTACTTCCACTAGTCTCATCATTTGTGGTGGGTTGAAGAAGTGCATTCCCACAACTTTTTCTGGCCTCTTGGTCGCCGCTGCTATTTCTGTTATGGGGAGGGCGCTGGTGTTGGTTGCTAGTATGGCGTGTTTGGGAGCTATAGAGTCCACTTCTTTGAAGGTGTCCTGCTTGAGCTTGAGGACTTCGGGGATAGCCTCTATCATAAAGTCACAGTTCTTAACCGACTCCTTAAGATCGGTGGTAGTAGTAATCCTGTCTAAGGAAGCTTTTACCATGTCGGCAGATATTTTGCCTTTTGACGCAAGTTTGTCAAGGCTCCACTTGATTTTCCCCAAGCCATCTTCAACGAATTTCTTCTCAATGTCCCTCATAACAACATTATAGCCTGCAACGGCGCAAAGCTGTGCAATCCCGTGGCCCATGGCCCCAGCACCGAGAACAGTAATATTCTTAATATCTTCTAACTTCATTTCTCCGTCACCAATTTTCACTCTATGGTTGACATGCACGAATGGAAAAAACCCCACATATATATATTTCGGAAAAAAAAGGACTCCTATTTAAAGCCGGTTCAATGTGTGGGGAAAATTGGGAAAAAGTAACCCTCTTTTTACTGAAAAAACACAAAAAAGGTATTCCAAAACTTGGAGATGACAAAAAAAAGGATAAAAAATTTCATGAACAACGAGGGAAGGTTGAACCACCCGACCTTCAAGTTTTTCCCATAAATTACCGATTAAAACTAGGGATAAACTAGGGATAAAATTGCTCCTTCGCGCATTGAAGGAAAGAATAACGCAATTAGTAGAGCCGGAGGGGAAAACGCCTTTTTGTCAACCAGCTTAAGCCAACTTGCTCAAATAATCAATGTCAGAAAAAGAAATTAGGGTTAAAAGATTTCATGTACTAGTTTTTGTTCGGTGGTCTAAATTTTTGTTGCGGTTGGCTTTCATTTTCTATGCGTCTGGTTTTAATTCTCCTTTTTTGGGTATATTTCTGGTTTTTCAATTTTCTTCCTTGTTACCAAGTATATGAGCACTATTATCGCTGGGGTGAGTGCTGCTCCCAAAATGAATACTGCGTCTAGACCCATCCAGAGGTATACTGGTGTGAAGGCTACGGGTGCCAGGGAGTAACCTAGAAACCTCATGCCGCTGAAAATGGATGTGGATGCTCCTCTTCTGTGTGGTGGCACCACTTCTACCGAGAGGGCTAAAAGAGCGGGCCACACAAAGGAAATTCCAACTCCCCTAATACTCATAAGGACTAGGAAATCCCAGAAAATCCCTCCGAACAATGTTCTGAGCAGGATTTGGAGGGAGAGCAGGTTCAAAAGAGCTTGATCAGTTATTATGCTTTGATTAGTGGTTTCTAATAGGTTCGGTATGTAGGCGAGGGGGAAGGCTGATTCTGAATAAGTTGTGACCAAAGTCATTATGATTAGGGCGGCTCCGGCTATTATCATTCCTAGGGTGGGAATTTTTAGCTTGCCGAACCTATCTGTGAGATAGCCTGCTAGGGACGATGTGAAAATTCCCAAAACACCGCTGGTTGAGAGGATTATTCCTATAGAGTTGGAGTCTATATAGTATGGGAAAACGGATAGTGCATCTGAACTTAGGGAAATCACGGCGAGATAGGAGAAGAAAACCATGAACCCCGTGGCACCCAGAATGAGAACCTGCCTGTATCTCAAGGTTTCTCTAATATTCTCAGCAATTTCCCCCAAGCTTCCACCCTCCTTTACTGCGATTCCCCTGAGGCACAACCAACTGCACAGGGTTAAGATTACTGAAAAAACAGCCATAATCATGAAGAGGAGACGCCACTGATTAGCCATCACGCCTCCTACAAAGGGACCGATAGCTATACCTGCCTGTATTGCGGCGCTGTAGAAACCCATGTATCGCCCCCTCTGCTGGGGTTCTGTTAAATCCCCTATAAGGGCAATTAAAACTGGTGATATGAGAGCCAACCCCAGTCCCTGGATAATTCTTGAGGATATGAAGAACCAAATGTTTGTGGAGAAGGGCGTAAATGCAAATCCCAAGGCCAGGAGCAAAAATCCCGCCAAAATGAGTTTCATCCTCCCATAAACATCCGACAAGCCACCCGAAAAAAACTGTCCCAGAGCAAAAGGAACCTGAAAAAGAGTCAAAGAGAGCATGATGAGAGACACGTCAGTGGCCAAATCATTCTTCAAAACGGAAATCATGGGCAAAATTATGTTTCCACTAAAGGGCCCCATTGCAGCGGCAAGATAAATGGGAACAAACCTAAAGTCCAGATGCGGCCGTCTCAAATGCTCACCTTCAAAACCTATTAGCAAAATTGAAGATAAAGAGAATCAAAATAAAATATAAGCTTAACGAAACCAAGAATACTTTAAGAATCCCAAAAATATGTGAAACACTGTTTCACCGGAATTAAAGTGGTGTTGGGAGCATTGTTAATGAATGATGGTTAAAATGAGAGAAGCTGAGGTTAAGGAGAAGCTCCTCGCAAAAAGGGCTTACAAATTGTATAAACAATTCCGATCAGTCAAAACGGTTGCATATATGATGAGCATGCCTGAAAAGGAAATAGTAAACCTTTTAGAAAAGTACTACCTACCACTCAGAAAACAATTAGAGAAAACTAAACAGAAAATCAGCAAAAAAGAAAAAGAAAGAATCGTCAAAAGAGAATTCGAGTGGGAAAAGAAAAAGTGGCTAACATAAAAAGCGACATACCTTGTTCGACTTCCCCAGCAAAGGAGCTTTATGAAACCCATTTTCAGTTGTGGAACCACAACACAAGATACAAAATTGGAAGAATCATCATCGCTGACAAAATCCAACCAAATAAAATTAGAATCATCACTAGAATGTGAAATTTGTGATGGAGGAAAAAGGTATGGCAGAATTGAAAAATTATGGCGTGTACAAAAACGTGATATGTGAGAAGGAAGGCAACATCCTCATAATTACTATTAATAGGCCCCAAGTCTTAAACTGTATCGATCCCCAAACGAATCTGGAACTAGCAGATGTTTGGAAGAAATTCGACATGGACGACGAAGCCTACGTGGCGATAATAACCGGCGCCGGAAACAGGGCCTTCTGTACTGGTGCGGACCTTAAAAACTGGCACCCCTTCATAGAAGAGCAAAAAGTTAACTTTGCCCGAAAAAACGCCTACCAGGGACCGGGTTTCGGAGGCTTAACCCGAGGAATACAAATCTTCAAACCCATCATCGCCGCCATAAATGGTATGTGCTACGCGGGGGGATTGGAAATAGCCCTCGCAGCAGACATAAGAATCTGTTCCGAAGACGCAAAATTCGGAGTTCTGAACCGAAGGTGGAACGTGGGACTAGGCGATGGAGGAACACAGAGACTATGGCGAGTAGTCGGTCTGGGAAGAGCCCTGGAACTAATTCTTACAGGAAAAGAAATAGATGCCCAAGAAGCCTACAGAATAGGGCTGGTAAACGAGATTGTGCCCAAAGACAAGGTCCTGGAACGCGCAAAAGAATTGGCCCGAACAATCTCTTCCTTCCCCCAGGGATCAATAAGAACGGATAAGGAAGCCCTAATAAGGGGTATTGGAACACCTCTGGAGGAAGGCTTAAGAATTGAGAGTATGCTCTTCTGGAACCTCCTTCTTAACCACGATTTCTACGAGGGGCCAAAAGCTTTCAGCGAGAAAAGAAAACCAAAATACACCAATGAAAGCGAAAAGGTAAAGGACGTTATTAAGCACAAATAACCAAAAAATCAGAGAAAAGACAATTATACATAAACGCACTTGAAAATAACAAAAGTAGTCAAGCCAGATTCGGAGCTGAAGGACTAAAGTTCATTCTATGCGCCGAACTTGAATATTTTATTTTTTGTTTCTTTTTATTTCCTTAGACTTTCCTTCATTGATTGGAACCATCGTAAAGTTGGGGGATGGTGGGTTCCTCACAAGTTTGAATTTAAAAGTAAAAAAATACTTTAGAGTGTTTAGTAATTATTAGACTATTTTTTTAGCTTTTCCAGTTTTTCCATAAGGTTCATAAGTTCCTTTTGTAGTTTTTCCTTAATCGCTATGTCCTCGGAGGTTATGATGCCTTTTAATTCCTTCTTTCTTAATTCGTCTATTTCCTTTCTGATTTCGAGGAACCGGTTCTGGATTTTTTCCAACATTTCTATTTCTTTCGGTTTCAAAGGTTTTTCTTCCAGCATAGGGGCTGCTCTCGATAGGAAAAGGCTAGCGTAAAGATAGTCCTTTTGAACCTTGTCGTATTTGGCTTCTATTTTGTACCTTTCGACCAGATAATTCTTAAAACCGATTTCACCCGCATCATATCTGCCCTTTAATTTATCAAGCTTTGCTCCATACTTGTTGACCTCTCTCTGTAGTTTATCTTTGTCCCTAGTTAGCTTCTCAATCTTTTGCCTCTGGAGACTTTGCACCTTTTTGAGATCAATTAGTGAGGATAGAATGGCGGGGAAGGACTCCCTAAATTGTCCAACGTCGCCCTTCCATTCTTCTAGTTGATTGTAATGTTTCTGCTCTACTTGGACAAGAAATTCATGAAGCTTGTTTCTGATCCAGAGTTCCTCGTCAATCCCGATGTTGCCTGCGATGCAAGTGGCGGTGAGTAGCTTACTCTCTTCCCTAATGAAGGTTCCAAACTCGGTTCCCAGTCTCTTTAGGCCTCCTACCTTCATCTCCTCAAGGAAGGTCTTTATTGCTTGAATAAATCCGGAAACCAGAGCTATGTCCTGCTGCATTGAAATAAAGTCAAAAGACCAAATCAAAGTACCAGCAGCCTTATGGTCAACAAGTATGTTCTCTAAACTTCTCATCGCGTTTAACGGAATCCTCCTCTTCTTGTAAGTCTTCTGCCCCCCATACCCTGCTGCAACAACCGCCCCGGCGGCAACTAAACTCATCAACATAAAGAACCTATCTCGACTATCCTTCATACTGCTGTAGAAGAAAAACATAGTCAGGCCTTGTAAGTAGAGCGTTCCTAAAACATCAACGCCATAAACCTCTATACTAACACTAAAAATGAGGGGACTAAACCAAGTGGTACCAATAAACAAATTCGCCAAATTTCCAGAAATATTAAGTGGCTGAGAAAGATTACATAAGCCCAATCCCCTTGACAGATCCGTAACAATACTCCCATTAACATTCATATTCACATCGGTGGGGAAGGGAGTTTCCCAAGACCCTGTTTCATTATTAACACTGAAACGCACCCTGAGACAGTAATCCAAAGTGGTATTACCAGTAGTGTTAGTATATTCAAGCTGCCAATCGCCTAAAATACTGTCGTAGTAAAAGGCGTAGCCTTTATCTTCATATTCGTCACCATCAGTTGGTGATCCATTATCTGGAGCATAGAACCAGAAAACCCTATAAATTCCCGGAAAGGCAGTGGCGTTTGTGGCTGTTATAAAGTAGGTGCGATTGTAGGTACCTACCTCAGGGTTAAGTTCATAGGAGGTGTTCAAGAAAAAGTCTTTCCACCCTATGGGACCAGTGGCCACTGGAAACGTAACCGTTTTACTATCTAGAAGGGTGTCTGGTTTGGGGATAGTTTTTCCGTTAATGGTGGTGCTCGTAGCGTTAAAGAGAGACAAATTCAAATTAAGAGGCAGTAGAGGCGTATCAAAGGGGAAATGTAACAGGTAAAGGCTAATAGAGTATAAATAAGCAGTTTGATTTTCCGGAAGCTGGAAGGACATTGCCCGAACATA
Organism: Candidatus Jordarchaeia archaeon; assembly: GCA_018383815.1. Classification (GTDB taxonomy): domain Archaea; phylum Asgardarchaeota; class Jordiarchaeia; order Jordiarchaeales; family Jordiarchaeaceae; genus Jordiarchaeum. The sequence continues at coordinate 12,839 of JAHAWU010000064.1, forward strand.
AACCGCTATATCATTTGCCCTAAACAGATCTTCCTCCATTGAGATCGTGGAGTTGGGGGCAATAATGTTGAAGAATGACATGTTTATAGAGTTGACATACCACCCTGTGGGGATTGGTATTTGAATGGGATTTGAGGAGCTCAAATTGTAGAAGGGCCCATAGACTATTTTTGAGCCAACATCTAAACTCTGAACTGCTCCGAATACTGGTAGAGTATTGGAACAAAGCATTACACCAGAGACAGTGAACATTATACTGGTTAATAGGCAGATTGCAAGTAATCTTTTTCTCATGAGATTTCCGGTCCCCACTGCAATTCTAATATTTTTTACTCAAAATGTTACTTATTAACTCTTTTTATTGGGGCAAAAAATCCTTTGTAGAAATTTTTGTTTCCCTTCGGTTCGTTTGGCCAATGGGACTACCCGCTTATTTTATCTGCCCTGTGTAATTCTACAAATTTTAACTTGTTTTTAACAAAAATATTCTATTATATATTTAATTTACTTAACTTAAAGGTAATGGAATAATAAATTTAATTATAAAAAATAGGAATAGGGAGCATTGGTCGCTCCGATTATCGGTAGTACCTGCTCCCCATCATCTTTCTGATTATTAGAGTACTAGCTTCAGTAAGGGTAGGCCAGCACACCCAAATTTCTGAACCATAAAACTTTCGAGACGGTCTTTTTGATACTTAGTTTCTGGACGGGGTGTGGTCTAATTCTTGTTCCAGATACGAGTGAACCTTAGTAACGATGAGTGAAACCAGACAAGTTTGCAGTGGATGAAGAAAACATTGAGTCAAATGACCTTTTTGTCTGTGTGAAAATTTTTCGAGGGACTCTTACCAAATGAATAATTATATCATGCGTAATCTCACTATGCAGTGTGGCTTATATGCTTCCAGGCGTTCATAGTCCCACTCGTAACTAGTATATAGTTTGAGTAACTGGCAGCCAAATTCTCCGAGCACCCCACATCTGGCTCTGCCATCTGGACGTTCCAACAAGCCCTCATCCGAAGCTAACCGGCAAGTGTCTAAAAAGGGGCACCGCATATATATTAAATCTACGCTTCCATCTCCATTTTTCTTGTATCCCATTTCGGAGGCAACCGATTTCATTGATACTCCTACTTGGCGTATTCTTTGCATTATGGCGTCAATGTCTAGAATTCTATTGATTTTTGTTCCTGCCAGTTCCACCGCCTTTTTGGTCATGTTCATCATTTCTACTCGTGTTCCAGCCCCAGTTTGACCTTGCAGGTCGTTTTCAGCCTTAACCTGTGCATACATGGCTACGCAGTAGGGGCGGTATTTGTCAGATTTTGAGAGTAGATACTCTTTCAGCTGATCTAGGTCTTTGATGTCTTGGGGTGCTTCCTCTCCTTTTTGAGCCATAAAATTTAGAGCGTGCTTTATCACCCTGGCGGTGAATACCGGACCGTATATTTTTTCTTCTCCACGAACCCCACTAATGATGAGTTCTGTTAAGACTCGGGGGTCGGGCTCTTCGTAAGGGGCTTTTTCAAACATTTTAAAGTCTGAGATTTTAAGGTCTGACACTTTCCAACAACCTCACTTGTCGTTGTTTTTAATTATTTGATGTACAAATACTATTTCTCATAATATAAGAATTTTTTCAAATCTTAAAGTAATCCTTATTTAATAATTTTAATTGTAAAATTATTACTTTCATATTTAATTAATAAAACTTTTCTAAATATTTAATATTTAAGTACCTATTTGACACTCCCCACTACCAAAGTCAAGGCTTTCTCGCCAACAACCTCGTATGCACCCCTTTTTGTGGCGTTGAGCAGATTAAAAAACCTACATAAGCTGCGCTTCTTAGACAAAGAATGAAAACACGTTTTCATAGCAAATAATTTATTTTTGGCTCCCACTACGCTTGAAGCCTTTGCGATGGGTTCATTTTTGTGCCAATATTCATATATGTGAAGTAATAATTGTGGGATGCGTTGAACTATTGTTTATGGTTGGAGATAGTATAGTTTGCGATGATTTTGTGATGGATAATTTTCGTATGGTGAACATGTATGTTGTTTGAGGCTATTGCTAAATGGAGTGGCGAAGGCTACGAAGGCAAAGTGGAGTATCCTAATGGAATCACCATGGAGTTTTGCGCGATGCCCCCATGGGGAAAACGAGGAGACGTGGTAACCCCGGAGCATTGTTTCCTGGCGTCTATTGCCATGTGCTACGAAATGTTTATGGTGGCTACACTCAAAAGAATGCGAATAGAGGCATCCATGATGGAAGTCAAGGCGATGGGAGAAATTGCTGAGGGAGAAATGGTTCCAGGAAAATCTTTTGAAAGAATCAAAATAGTTCCCAAATTGAAAGTCTCAAAAGAGAACCGAGAAAAGGCTGTTAAAGCCACAGAAATAGCAAAAGACTACTGCCTCATAACAAACTCCCTAAAAATCCCAGTCACTATATCACCAGAAATAATCACTTAACCCATTGCATAGAGAAACAAGTTATAATGATTAATTGGCTCTGTTATGGAGCAATCTGGTAAAAGGAAAACTAGAGATTTTAAATGGAGAAAGCCGGAAGCGGGAAAAGGATGAACAAAATGAAAATCCTCAATCTTTATTACTCAATGACCGGTAACACTGAAAAAGTTGCCAAGAAAATAGAGGAAACCCTTAAGGCGTTGGGACACAAGGTTGACACTGTGAAGATAACCAACAAGAATATGGAGCTGGATATTCTACAATACGAACTCGTATTCGTGGGTTCAGGAGTGTACACGTGGCTGCCAGGGAAGCCCCTACAAGAACTCTACGCATCGCTCCTCGCAAAGTACCATAGCGCCAAATATATAAAACCAGGTTCACCAAGAAGACCACAATTAAACGCTGTGATCTATTGTACATACGGAGGAGGCCATACTGGTGTAAACGAAGCCATCCCCGCAGTCAAGTACATGGGGCAACTGTTTGACCATTTGGGATATAACATAATCGCAGAATGGTACGTAGTCGGTGAATACGTTACGGAGAACTTGAAGGAAAATAACGTCCTTGGAAGATTAGGAGACATTCGCGGAAGACCCAACGAAAACGACCTTAGAGAAGTAGCTGAAAAGGTAAAGGGGATACTAAAGTCCGCATCGCCTCAAAGCTAGAAATTTTACTCCTTACTTACATGATTTTAAAAAACTTACACAAGATAGTGTATCTTTCCACCAATCTTCACTATATCTCTAAGAATTGAAGTCCGCAAATAGCAAATCTGAAAAGTTTTGATAATAAAAAAATAAGCCGACGAAAAGGGAAGGCCCCACATGGAAAACACCACCAAATTTTAAGTATACATCTATCTATACCGTGTAGAGAATTCGTTCCCGCCTTTTCAAATCCCATAGAACAGAAATGATTCACAAGTTTTGGGAAGGGAGATAACCATATATGGAATGGTCGATTAGCTTACAAGAAAAATCAAGTTACTTTCCTTCCTTACTTTCTGTAGGGTGCCAGAACAACAATTTTGTATCCCTCAGCTTCTATATCCGCACTGGGGTGAACAATGTAGCCAAACATGAAAGCTAAAATCTCCCTTCCCTCAAAGGCGCTCCTCACCGTTTCAAGCACCTTAGCGAAGGATCTAACCTCACTACTATGAATCCTAGACTTACACTCCCCCACCACAATAATCTCCTTACCGTCGGGTTTGCGCCCCTTCCCAAAAAGATTAACCTGAACCTCCCTACCGTCACCACTTACATAAGCGGGCTCAAACTCCCCCTCCACAACAATATTCATATGTCTCTCCAACCACCCTGGAACCATTACTCTAGCAACATCCTCCAACCTGAAACCCACAGTATCACTTAAACCACCCACTTGGGAAGCCAACCCAGACAAAGCCTTAGCAGTCTCCCGCTGAGCTTCCGCAAGTTGCTCCACGGTTGCTTCAAGTCTTTCTAGGCGTTCTTCAGTTCTATGTTGGGCTTCTGCGAGTTGTTCTAGCCTCTGTTCGGTTCTGTGTTGGGCTTCTGCGAGTTGTTCTAGCCTCTGTTCGGTTCTGTGTTGGGCTTCTGCGAGTTGTTCTAGCCTCTGTTCGGTTCTGTGTTGGGCTTCTGCGAGGCGTTCCACAGTTGCTTCAAGTCTTTCTAGGCGTTCTTCGGTTCTGTGTTGGGCTTCTGCGAGTTTGTTTACTGTGGTGGTTAGTTTGTCGAATTCTTCTCTGGTTACTCTTATTTCTTTTACTTTGTCGTCTACTACTTTTACTATGAATTCGTATAGTTCTGGCGTTATTGAGGGCATTTTCTCACCATTTTCCTCCAGTTTTTAAAGGGTTACCCTAAAATATAAACAATTCCCCCTGAAATAGGGAGTGATGGAATTTATCCGCCAATACTTGAAGGCTCGTTGCGATGTGAAGTTAGGAGTAGTGATAGTTCATTTTCACCCCACGAGGCACCAGAAGAACAAATTCGCTAGTTTTAAAACGCGTATCTAAATGTTCATTGGTTTTGGATGGGAGGAACTTTGCTTTTCGGCCCGTAGATGGCTGTTTTTTGTTTGCTAATTCCTATGTTGAGGACGAATCTTATTTAAATCCCGCGAAGTTTGCCCAAACAAGTCTAATCGGAAATTTTTGTTTAAATGTAATAGTTTAACGTTTTTACTTGGGGGAGGGTGTTTTTGTGGTTTTTTGAGTGAGGTTTATTTGGATGGTGTTTAGGTGTGGGATTCTATTATTTTTATCCAGGGGTGGTTTTTGATTTTTTCAATTTCGTGTTTTGTTTGGGGGTCGTTTTTTATTTTGTTGATGGTTTCTTTTATGGTGTTTAATTTTTCTTCTTGTGGTATTTTTTCTAGGTTGTGGAGGTGGGGTGTTACTCTGGTGGTGAGTTCTGTGCCCAAACCTTCTTCGAGATAGAGTTCGTAGATTATGCAGTCTGCGAGTTCTTTCAGGAATTGGAGGTATTGGTTCTCCTGACTTGTTTCTTGGAGGGTTAGTATGTATTCTGTGAGGGTTGATAGGTGTTTGTTATTTTGGGGATATGAAAAGATGTTTAGGTAGGGGGCGTTTATTCTAAGGTATCCTCCTGCCATGTGTGAGGATCCATATATGACTTGGTAGGTGTATTGGAATAGTTTGGAGTTGAGCAAAAGTAGTGTGCTTTTTAGGTTTGTGATCCCTATGTCTTCGGTGAGGTAGTAGATGCGTCCCAGTGCGTGTCCTTTAAGGTCGATTGCCGCATGGAGTTGTTTCACCATTCCGGGTATCACTATTTTCTTTTTGAGGAAATCTCCCTGTTTACCGGGAGGTATGATTGATTTTTTTATGTATTTGTTTGAGGATATGATGGCGTAGGGTTTAATGTTGTCTCCTTGAATGATGGGTTGATAGTCTTGGGGGTTTTGGGGTTTGCTTGTTATGTGTTTGCTGAAGCCTGTGATGGCTATTCCGCAGCTAAAATTGTAGCGGTTGTTAAATTTTCTTGTAACGGCTACTAGGATGGGTAGATTGTTTTTGGTAATTTTTAGGGGTATAATGTTTTCCGGTATGCTCTGGAAGAATTTTTTGGGGACGGGGGAGTCTTGGGGTTTGTGGAGGTTTGTGAGTTTATCCACTGTGCCGATAGTTATTTTCTCCGATGGTCTTTTTTTGTTTATGTGGATGATTATGGGGTAGGCTGCTGCTTCCTTGAACACTTTAATGTTGGAAACGTCTATGACTGCTTTTGTATTCCATTCTTTAAGTAAAAGGTTTCGAAGTGGTTTCCCATATTCTGTTATGAGAAATTTGTTTGAGATAATGTAGGAAAATTCTCCTCTATCTTTTAGGATTTCCATGCCCCGCTCAACGAAGAGTACGTATATGTCGTACTGCTTATGGGTGCAGTGGCTCAGCTTGTTGTATAATACCTTTTCGTTGTGCTTCAAATTTTTATTTGAGATATATGGAGGGTTTCCAATTACTATGTCAAAGCCCCCCTCTTGAAAGACTTCGGAGTATTCCAGTACCCAGTGGAAAGGTTTGAGCTCCAAGAATTTTCGGTACCTCTCGTCCTCCCTCAATTTCTTCAAGTTTTCGTCGCTTTGAAAAGATTCCCTTACGGTTCCATAGTACTGGGCGTTGAGTTCTTTGTTGATGGCCTCTGTGATTTCAATTAAAACTTTTCTGGTCTTGGGCTGTAAGTCTCTATCGTGTAGTGTTCGGTACCTTGAGACCAACTCGTTTCTCAGTTTGAACAGGTCCATAGGGACGATGACTGGTCTGCTGAGAATGTTTCTTGCCTTTTCAGCTATTTCTGGAAAGTTTTTCTCCAAAAAATCCAGGTGGCCCAAAATAGTTTTAACAGCTTCCCCCTTAGGAAAGAAGTTTTGAATCAGCTCCGAAGTGGAAGCAAAACCAATAAGAGAATTACCACACCTAATGTTAAAGTCAATGTTGGGCAGGGGCTGCACATCCTCCCTTGTCCTGAAAGTTTCCGCAAGCGCCAGAAACAATCTCAGCTTACATATTTCCACAGCTTCCTCCAATATGTCTACACCAAATAAACTGTTCACTATAATATGTTCCCTTATCTGGTAATTACTCCAACCCAAAACTCCCCTCTCCCGCAGGGCACGATATATTTTCTCAAGTGTCA
>JAHAWU010000063.1 GCA_018383815.1 Candidatus Jordarchaeia archaeon
CAACTCCCTCCTGAAGTTTGATGCCACAGGGGAGCTACCCTGGGCAACCATCAGCCAAAAATAAATATGTGGAACACAAAAATTAGCCTAAACCATAAAATTCACAGAATTATACAACACAGCAAAAAAAGGGAATGATTTAATAATTTCTATTAATTATAGACCTAGTATCAGGAGGAAAAGTTTTGAGCGCTGAGAAGGTAAAAAATCAATCTTCAGAGAAACAGGAGCAAAAACAGCAACAAGAAGAGGAAGAAAAATTTGAAAAGTACCGGAAGGCTGGAAAAGCTGCGAAGGAAGTGCGTGAAATTGCAAGGAAAATTGTACAGCCCGGTACCCCTATTATTGACATCTGTGAAAGGGTTGAAGGCGAACTACTAAGTAGGGGTGTGGGTTTGTCATTTCCCTGTAATGTTTCTATAAATAATGTTGCGGCGCATTACACATCCCCTCCGGATGATAAAACGGTTATAAATGAGAGAGATGTGGTAAAAATCGATTTCGGAGCACATGTAGATGGGTACATTGCGGATACAGCGTTTACTGTAAGTTTTAATCCTGAGCATAATAAGTTGATTGAGGCTTCAGAAAGGGCTCTTGAAGTTGCTATAGATTTGATTAAACCAGGGGTAGAAACAAAGATTATAGGAGAAAAGATTGAAGAAACGATTAAAGGATACGGTTTTAGACCTATAAAGGATCTTTCTGGTCATTTACTTGATCAGTATTTTCTTCATAGCTCAAAGATTATCCCGAATATCTCTGTTCCTCATGGTACCAAGATAGAGGAGGGCGAGGTATATGCTCTTGAGACCTTTGCCTCTACAGGTTCTGGAAGCGTAACTGAGGCTCCTTACGCTTACATCTATAGTTTGATGCCCTTTAGAGTGCCATTAAGATTTAAGGGCTCACGTCAAGTTCTAGGTCTAATTCAAAAAGATTTCAAAACTCTACCATTTGCCGAGAGATGGTTGTCAAAGAAGATATCTAAGGCTGGTCTCAAATTTGCCCTAAGGGAGTTGACAGAAAAGGGTGTACTTCGCGCCTATAATGTGTTGTCAGACAAGAAAGGCAGTTTGGTGTCTCAAGCTGAACATACCCTAATCGTTCTCAAAGACGGATGTGAAGTAATCACAAGATAGCCTAAAAGCAGATCATGAGAGCTAGGATTATTATAAGTTGAGGGAGTAGATGTTCAGCATTTATTTTAAGTTTTAGCTGGTGATAGATTATTGGCAAGGATTGAGTTATCTTTTCTTGGGGGAGCTAGGGAAGTCGGGCGGTCATGCGTCTCCGTTAGAAAAGGAGATGAGTGTATTCTGATGGATACAGGAATTAATTTGGGCAAGGTCAGTGAGGAAGAGTACCCTCTTGAGCCAACTATTCCCCCAAAAACTGTTTTCATTACTCATGCTCATCTGGATCACTCAGGCTATCTTCCTGCAGTAATTTCGAGGTATGGATGTCAAGAAATTGCTACACCGCCAACTCAAGATTTGGGTGAACTTTTGCATATAGATTTTTTAAAATTGCAGAAAGAGTGGGGTATAGAGTTACCCTACACCTCCCAAGACGTTATGGCTGTCCGAAGCCACGCATATGATGTTAACTATAATGTGGAAATGAACCTACGTGGGGGGATTAAGGCTATGCTTCTTTCGTCAGGCCACATATTAGGGGCAGCGATGGTTCGCTTAAAAATTAATGATCACGTTATTCTATATACTGGGGATCTATCTACTCGGAATACCCGAACTCAAGATATGGCGGAAACCTCTGTGGGCAAGGTTGACACATTAATAATTGAATCAACTTATGCTGCCCATAATGATCGCCACCCCAGTTTTCAGAGGGTTGAGCGAGAATTCAAGGAAGCTATAAACAAGGCCCTTGATCGTGGTGGGAGGGTGTTGATACCCGTATTTTCAGTGGGGAGAGCTCAAGAGGTGATGTTGTCTCTGGAAGCCTTTGTGAGGAGTGGTGTTCTGGCACGGGTGCCTATATACATTGATGGAATGATTAAAAAGATAAATGAGATTTACCGGTTGTACTGGTACTATCTACGTCCACAAATTAAAAGGCAAATAAGATACACTCGCCAAAGCCCTCTAGAGTCGGATATTTTTGTTGAGGTATACCAAAGGAAAAACGTTAACTTAGATGAACCTTGCATCATCATAAGCACTTCAGGAATGCTTGAGGGTGGGCCAATAGTTGGTTATCTAAAGCAGATAGCGGAGGATTCCAGAAATCTTATTTGCCTTACAGGTTATCAGGTTCCTGGTACAAGGGGGCGGAGGCTTCAGGATGGAGAAAGGGAGATAAAGCTCTCTCCGGATGAAGAGCCATTCAAAGTGTTCTCAGAAGTTAAGAGTTTTGAATTCAGCGCTCACGCAGACCAGTCTGGACTTTTCAGATTCATATCCAAAATTAAGGAGCTTGAAAGAGTCTACTGTGTGCACGGAGAAGAGTGGAAAACTATAGAGTTCGCTGACCGAATAGAAGAACTCAAAAAAATTTCCGCCTACTCCCCCATAAATGGAGAAACCTACCCTCTTTAAAAAGATTTTATAATAAAGTATTAAATTCTATGTTTCCGCAAATCAGTTTGAAGAGAATTTCGACTAAATTATCCCTTTTCACAACAGCCTGTTTTCTGGAATCTCTGTCCCTTATGGTAACTGTATTAGCTGTAACTGTGTCATAATCTATAGTTACACAGTAGGGAATGCCTATCTCATCGCTTCTAGCATATCTTTTACCTACGGATCCACGGTCATCATACTCTACTTCTAATCCATTTTTCTTAAGGGTTTCATAGGTTTTAAAAGCAATATCCGTCAAGGGCTCTCTTCGAACAAGGGGTAGTACCAAAGCTTTTACAGGAGCAATTTTTGGGGGGAATTGAAACCATGTCCACCCCCTTCCATCGTCTTCTCGAAAGCAGTGCTCCAAAATGCAGTAAATAGCCCTCTCCACACCGAAGGAAGGCTCCACAACCTCGGGAATAATTTTTTCTCCGTCAATGCTGATGGACAAATCCTTACCGCTCTTCTTCATGTGGTTAGATAAATCGTAGTTGGTTCTGTATGCGTTACCGACGATTTCCTTTCTTCCAATGCTCAGCTCAACCTCCAGATCAAAATTGCCACCAGAATAGAAGGGTGTTTCCTCAGGCATCATGTGTCTGAAATGAAACTTTTCGTAGGGGATACCCAAACTCTGATAAAAAATAGTCTCCTTTGCAAGATAATATGCCATATATGGGTTGGGAAGAATATTCCTATCTAGGAACTCTGACACAGTCATCTCTAACGGCTCCTTCTCCCCCCTTTTCTGTTGCTCCCTCGTTAAAATTCTTATTTTAGTGTCTTTCACCGTATAAAAACTGGGATGGTTCCCGATCTCATTGGGATGGATAAACATTTCAATCTCCATCTGTGTAAACTCACGAATCCTAATCAAACCCTGCCTTGGAGAAATCTCATTTCGGTAGGACTTACCAATTTGAGCAATTCCAAAAGGAAGCTTCGCCCTCATCGACTGCTGAACCCGCTTAAAATCCATAAAGATATCTTGAGCGGTTTCCGGTCTCAAAAAGGCATTCTGTCCCCCAGCCGGACCAACTTTTACTCCCAACATTAAATTAAAAACAGAAACATCACTTAAATCACCGTTACACTCAGGGCAAACCAACCTATTTTCTCTTATAATCCTCGTAAGTTGCTCCGGAGTCATTCCCTCCACATATAAACCCAAGCTGTCCTCAATCAGATGATCTGCACGCATAACTTTCTTACACTTCAAACAATTAACTGTAGGATCTGTAAAGCTGTCGAGATGTCCGGAGGCCTTTAAAGCCTCGTAGGGAAGAATTGTGGAACCGTCTAACTCATATACTGGTGGGTTAACCTCTTTTAAGACGAAAAATTCCCGCCAGGCCTGTACCAAATTATTCTTCATCTTAGCGCCCAGGGGGCCTAAATCATAGATGCCTGCAATACCACCATAAATCTCCGCGCTGGGAAAAACAAAACCTCTATGATAAGCCAAGGTCCAAATTCTATCGAACAAGCTCTTCTCGGATCTCTGTTGAGCAACGATTTCTTTAGAATTACTCTCACCTGACATGACAACCAACACTCACGACAGTAAATACCTCTAATTACCTAGATTTTAGAACTTAATTCTAAATTTCCTAAAATAACTTTCCCCATGACACAAAAAAGACACAAAAACTCTAAAAATTATCTAGCCTTTACACGTTTGATAACCGGCGGCCGAGCTTTGTACAGCACTCTATAACCACACTGGGGACACTTAATGCCGCCGAGAAGATCTAAGCCCTCCACAGTGACTTCTCTATTACATTTGCCGCACACGTACACCATTCTATTATCCCTTCTCATAGTGTTTGCCGATTTGGACTATCAATTAGAGTTTAATAAATATTTCCCGCTTGTGCCAAACAGTTGGAACAGAACTTTCTGCAAGCCTAAATTGACCCAAAAACTATATCCGAAGTGTTACATCTAATTTTGACTCTAAAAACTTTCCTCGCTTTTCTTTTCTTTATCTACTTCAACAATGAAGTATCCGGAGTAATGACAATTCTGACAGAAATAGTAGGGGGGTGTGATGAAGCCGGATATGGAATTCCACTGTCTAATTTTCTTGCTTCCACACCTCGGACAAACTAAGATACCTCTTTTATTGATAGGGCGTCTAGTAAGATTTCCGAGTAAGTCTCTAATTCTCTGAAACATTCCTACACGCCGAAGGAAAATAAATGAAGTTAAGAAACATCGATATTCTTCTCAGGATAACCCCACTCCACCAAAAGATCCTTGGTACGATACCTGTGGTCGCCCTGAAGTTCGATGCGATCATCTTTGGACGTACCGCCACACGCTAGGGCGCTCTTTAACTTTGTGGCCAATTTGCCCAAATCAACATCTTTGCTATTGATGCCCTCAACAATGGTTACCTCACGCCCAAACTTCCTTTTTTCTATTCTAACTTTTATTCTCTGTTCTTCTTTTGCTATTTCTTGACAGACACAGAGGTCTTTAGGTAAACCACATATTGGACATATTTGTTGTGCCATTACACACCATTCCAACTTTTTTACATATTTAGAAATGTTTTGCTACGTTTAAAAACGCAATATACTTATTTAAAGTTAGTGTCCTTTTTAATATAAGCTTAAAGAGAATTATTAGTTAACATAAAAATGGGTAGTGCATGTTTTATGATTGTGGATGCCTTGGCTAAAGGGTGAGGGTTTAAAAAGTTCCTCCGAGATGTTATCTGTGTAGAGCCAAGGATGGTGCTGGAGTATTTGAACGTCTAAGGTTTTAAATGTAGAATATACACTGAAGTGTTATAAAAGAAAAATTAGTGGAGGCGGGACTCATATAATGGTTATAGCTGTTCAGGTTTCTAGGACATAATTGGTTTTTTATGGTCGAAGTGGATGGTACAGAAAAAATTGTATTCTCGTAGAGAATAAAAGAGAAAAAAGATGGGAAAGAAAAAGAAGGGGGTATGGAAGTTTTTAAACAATGCTGCTTTTTTATTTTTATATTAGATTTCGACTTCTAGCTTTAGCTTTTTGATTAACTCCTTGTATCTGTTTCTCACGGTGACTTCGGTGACATGCGCAACTTCAGCTATTTCTCTTTGTGTTCGACGTTCCCCTATCATTATGGCTGCGATGTACATAGAGGCTGCCGCGAGTCCGGTTGGGTCTTTGCCGGCAGTTATTCCCATTTCTTTTGCTTTTTCGATGATTTGAGCTGCCATTCTTTGAGCCTTGCCTGAAAGGTGTAATTCATTGCCGAATCGGGGTACGAAATCTATGGGGTTGGCGATAGGGATTTCAATGTCTAGTTCTCTGAGAACTAGGCGGTAGCATCTTCCCAATTCTTTACGTCCGACTCTGGACTGTTTAGCGATTTCATCTAGGGTTCGGGGAACCTTGCGCATGCGGCAAGCTCCGTAAACGGATGCCGCTACCATGGCTTCTATGGAGCGTCCTCTAATGAGGCTTTTTTCGATGGCTTTTCGATAAATGACTGCTGAAGATTCTTTTACTCCATGGGGGATTCCCAGTTGGCTGGAAAGTCTGTCGAGTTCTGACATGGCATAAGCCAAGTTTCTGTCCATAGAGCTGTGGACTCGGGTTCGAATTTGCCACTTTCTTAGACGGTAAATTTGTGCTCTACGCCGGGGAGTTAGTTTTTTACCGTAGGCGTCGCAGTTTCGCCAATCAATCATGGTGCTTAATCCCTTATCGTGGACGGTGTATGAAGTAGGGGACCCCACACGACTGCGTCTTGAGCGTTCTTCAGAAGTAAAAGCCCTCCATTCTGGACCTTGATCAATCATATGCTCATCGATTACAAGGCCACAACGGCTACAGATTAATTCTCCACGGGTTACATCACGAATTATATCTGCGGCTCCGCATTCCGAGCACCTATAGGGTGTTTTCGCCTTCTCTTCACTGTCGGCTTCTTCAACCATGAAGTGACCACCCATGACACCTTTCTCCGGAAATTTGTGTAAAAATTCTGAGTATTGCTTTTCACATATTGCCGCTTATCTGGAGCTGGAATGATATTAGTTATTTATAAATCTTTCGTTAAATTTATATTTACCCCATTTAGGGAGTTTATAAACTGCTTCCATTTGAGATAAAACTAAGCAACTCTAAAATACTAGCGCGGTTCGGTGAAGTAATACTCAGAAGAGAATCTTGTGTCGCGTTTGAATAATCCCTTATCTAAGCGTCGCAAAATTTTATAGAATATGTAGGACAATGTACATAAACTACTGATTTGGAATTTTTGAATTGGTTCGTTTTTTCTTCTGCTGTTTTGACAAAAGTGGTGGAAAGCGGTTTTTTAAAATCATAGAATAAAAGGTCTTTGCAGATAACAAAAATATAATGTATTTAAAATTGGCTTAGCTCTTAGAGAAAATGGGCAAATCTCCAATGTTAGAGTGTTGATGGAAAAGGTATACGAAACTTAAATATAAAACATGCTATTTCATAAGAATATGTAGGAGGATATAGAATGGAGGTGTATATTTTTGGACGTTTTTGAAGCCATTTATACGAGACGTTCGATTAGGCAGTTTAAAGTTGGTGAAAAGATACCTGAATGGAAAATTGAGAAAATATTGGATGCCGCGCGTCATGCACCATCACCCGAGAATGTGCAAGCTTGGAAGTACATTGTCATAAAGGATCAGAAATCAAAAGAACTTTTGGCAGACTTAGCTCAGGAAACCTCTTCAGGGGCCTTTGGGATGTCAAGATTTGAGATGCCGGCAGACCGATTATGGTATGTGCCTCCACCAGCAAGAGTAGATACGGTTGAGGGTATGTTTGACGGCTCTCTCTTTAGATACCCAGAAATATCGGACACTGTAATTCTCTGTTGCTACTCGGACCACTACTATGATTTGCCCACTATACCTGGTTCAATAAAGGAAATTAACGTTGCTGCGCTAAGTATGGCTATACAGAATATGTGGCTTGCAGCTACTGCACTGGGTGTTGGGGCTGGTTGGGACAGTTTCCCCGTTATTGGCGATGAGAGGCGGCGTGAAATGGTTTCAGACTATTTTGGTATTCCTAAGGGTTGGACGCCTCTCACTGCATTCTGTTTGGGTGTTCCCTTGTATCCAAGAGTGCTAGGTCCCACAAGGTATCCGATGGAAGGAGTTGTCTTTAGAGAAGCATGGGGCATTCCCTACATAAGGAGTGAGTTAAGAAGGTAAAGGAGGATTTTGGTATGCCGTTAACAGTTGATTTGGATGCCGATGTTCAAAAGAAGTTTAACGAAATTGCTAAGAAGGGTGAGATATCGCCTGAATCTCTTGCGAAGTATGTGCTCACTCTATGGACTATTAGAGGCGGTGGTGTGGTTCTCGGCAGAAAGAAGGGCGAGAGACAGCGGATAGCTATTGATTGGCCTACGGGATTTGACCTGCTCAACAAGTCGGGAGATATTTTAACACATATTCCCAAGACTAAGGGTGTTTTTTCTGTTTCAGTTTTGGATAAGGACTGGACTACTTATGGAGGGAAGTGAATATGAGTGAGTGGCTTGGCAAAAGGGAAATTAAGAAAGAGGATCTATCAGAGTGGCTTAAGGACATGAAGTTCTTTGGATCTGTTGCCCGCTGGTTCACACAGATTAATTTGCCACACATTGTTGTAGTTGTACCTGAAGAGTATATTGATGACTTGGTGAAAAAAGTTGAGGAAAAATACGGTACACTGTCTGCAGGTACACTTAAGAGAGCTGCTTTGGATGCTTTAATCGAATGGATTAAAAAGTAACTGTGGGGAGATTGTATGGCGGACGTAAAAAAGATTATTGAAGGTTTTAAAAATATGGTGGATGCCATAAACAAGAGTGATTCGGCGAAGAGTATCCTACGTAATTGGCTTAAAGGATACGTAGGTAGAATTCACATGTTTGAAATAGATGATAGAAAGTTCCACATTATTTTTTGGCCGGATATGGCTAAGTTTGTTGATGGTGAGAGTCATACACCCGACTTGGTGATTCGTGCAACTGCTGACGCTTGGACTGATATGGTTACTGGTAAGAAAAAGTGGTCAGACCTCCTTGGGGAAGGTACGTTGTTTATCATCGGTGCGGCAAACGAAATCCAGCCTTTTATACAGATTGCTATGACTGCTGGAGTTATACCTTCGGGCTAGTGGCCCCCACTATTTTTTCTTTTTTGCGTTTGTGTGTTCATTCCGATTAAAACTAGCATTGAAGAATATGTTGCAATAGCTTAATTCCTTTAGAGCTGTCTGGGTGTACTCGTTTTTTCAACCCTAAAATTTAAAAGTTTTGTTAATTTATTCTATTACGCATTATCTGGTAATGATTAATTTGGAGATGGTTTATGCACGTTTTAAAGCCTGTTTATCATATTGTGCGTCCTTTGCTTTCCCTTATTCCTGTCGGTAGTTTTACAATTGGGATTATTGTGTCTTTGTTTGACCCTTTTACGTGGAGCCTTTATAGGGATAGCTCTGTTCTTATATTTTTCATTTTATCAGTCCTCTCTCTTCCCGTCTTTTTATTGTCCTATTTTGCTGTATTTCTTTTAGGAATTTCTAGTTCCAGCTTGAACTCATTGGTGGATGCTAGGGATTGCGATTTAAAAGGGTTTAGAAAGGATTACCAGAATCCGGTTGTTTATTGTGGAGTGCCCCCCTTACACATGAAAATTATTGTTATTTTTTGCTCCGTCGCCAGCCTTGTAATAGGCTTTTACATTTCACTTATATTCGCAGTTATGATTTTTTTTGGGAATTTGATTTCTATATCCTACTCGTATTATCCTAGGATTAAGGTACGTCCCCCTTTTGATGTTTTATGGAACGCTATTGGTCTTTTCACTTTACCTTTTATTGCGGGGTGGGTTGTCTATCACGGTTCACCTGAGGCTTTTGCTCATTCGTATCTTACAAACGTTATCCTGTTTTATTTTTTGGGAGTAAGAAATATTGTTGAGGTACTGGTTTTTATACTATTGGTTAAAACCTTTTGGTTTCCTCTTTTTGAGTTATTCGGCGGTACTTTAATTGGTGGGGCCTTTTACATTTTGACTGCTACTTTGGATTATGAAAGTGATAGTGAGACAGGCAACAAAACTATTAGTATTATTCTGGGTAAACGTTACTCAATTCTGCTCAGTCTTGCATTGTACCTTTTTGGGGCATTAATTATGTTTGAACATTTAATTTTTGATGTGGGAACAGTTGTTCTCTTTTTTTTAATAGCATTTTTTATGGTGTATCTAGTCATCAAACCTGAAAAACTGTATGTGTGGAATTTTCTAAAGCTGACTTTAATGGCAACGCTAATTCTCATTTGTGCGGAAATAATCATAAGGATTTGTATTTCTTAAAACTGAGAATCCCTTTTCGTTAAAATGTTAAACCTTATTTTCACATATTTGTCCTAATAAGGAAATCTAGTTAAATAAATGTAAGTGGTTATCATCAAGCATTGACAACATCAAATGAAGAGATGAGAGGTAAAATTTTCTTCAAAATTGCGCAAAACCAAGAGTGTGTAGATCTAAAATGTTTGTTTTTCAGATTATGGAGGAGGGTGTTTAAATATTGTGAATCGAAATCTACTAACGAAATTTTACAAAATCTTTGGCGAGAAGGTACCCGAGTTTAAGTTAAGGGTGGTGTAAAAGTTGCTATAGCTGATGTTACTATAATTGAGAGTTCATAAGTGAAATTTGGGATTTTCTCGAGATTTGAGAAATGGACACAAAATGTGAATAATTGTGTAAAAAGATTCAAAATTGGTGTTTAAAGTATGTGCCCGTTAGCTGGGATGTAATTATGTCTCTGTCATTTTCAATGTACGAATTATTATTGGAATCGGTCCTCTTAACAATTACAATATCCTGTTTTGCTTTTTCCTTATATACGATTAGTAGAGATTCCCTTCATGTTCTTTCTCGCGGAATTTATGCGAAGGGAATCCGCTATAAGTTTATCATATGTCTTAGAGTTTCAAATATCCCTAGAGAAGATGTAAAGATGCAAAGGCAGGGCACACCGGAAAGTTCAGACAACGTTACTCAATACGTGCATCAGCACTTAACCTCAATGTGGAAAAATGTTAAGGAAGCAAGTTATGAGATACATGTAAGAGAAGAGGGTGTGGAAATTTACTTCTATGCCCACCATAGTGGATTTAAAGGCGAGAAATGTTTTAAAGAAGCTTGGAAAAAGATGCACTCTTTAAAAATCAGTCTTGAGACACGGTTTCCAAATATTGAAACACAAATCCAAGAATTCGAGGATTTGAAAAAAAGGTTTAACATTTTTGATTTTAAATCTAAAATGAAGACTAAAAAAAACTTTGTAATATTTAAAAATAATGAATCAGAAACCTGGGTGAGCGTCACTCATATTAAAGGAAAAATAGAATGCACCCCCCAAGAAAAATACTCTCAGATAGATAGCCTCGTTAGAAGTTTAACAAGGTTGGGAATGGACGCCCACTTCATTGTACACTTCAAAGCAGTTAAACCCCCAAAAACAAAAAATATTACTTCTATAAATAAGAAACTGAAGACCCCTAAGGGAGAAGTTCTTGTACAAATAAATGAAGATAAACTAGATGAAAGAGAAAAGGAAATCGGGCATATTACAGGTTATTGGAACGTTTCCTCGTATATTGTCATCAAAACTAATACTGAGAAAGAAGCCGAAATTCGAGCCACCCAAGTCAAAAACATTTTAAACACAGTTTATTCCGGATCCCACTACAGTCCTGATATAAAAACAATGAGCGGAAGACAAATAAAAAGAAAATTGAAGCAAATTGTTTTACGCAAATCTGTGGGCAAAACAGAGAAAATGGCAAGTACACGCCTAGCGGCATTAACACACTTTCCTGAAAGGCCAGTACCGGGCATTGAGACTTACGAATGCCCAGAGTTCGAAATACCTCCACAAACAATATTTAACTACTATAAAGGTGTACCAATTTCCTACATAATATACAAAGACCGCGAAATTTTTACTTGTATGCTGGATCCCGAAGATCTGAAATGTGGCCTTGCAGTTTTAGGTACCGTGGGGAGCGGGAAAACATATTTCGTAATGAACCTCATTGACAAGTTGCTTAGAAAGAAACAGCTACCAATGCTAATATTTGAAAGCAAGGGTGAATTCGCCGGGCTTGCTAAATCGTTACCTCCAGAAATTGCGAAAAATATACTCATAATCTGTCCGGGTAGTAAATTTGCACCCTTAAAAATTAATCTATTTGATCCGGGTGATATGGATGCTGAAGATTATGCTCGAAGATTGTATGGCCTAATAGATGAAACACTTCATTCACTTTTTCGTATAGACGGTGATCTCTCACTGCAGATGTCAAGGGTATTGGGTGAGGTGTTACCCCAAGTAATAAAAGAAGAGAGATACAGAAACTTTGATGCCTTAGATAAACTACTCAGTAATTATGCTGAGAGTAAGAGGCAAACTGTGCCTTTCGTTGATAGCACTATACTTGCTTTAGATGCTCGCCTAGGAGTTTTTCGTCAAGGAATTCTGGGTAGTGTTTTTAATGTGAATAAGAGCAATATTAGTCTTGACGACCTCCTGAAGAAGGTAATTGTAATAGATTTTAGTTATTTACTATCGCAAGGAGGATCTAAGGAAGATACACAGATTATTATGAACCTCATTATGCTCCAAGTTTTTCAGGCCGGATTAAGAAGAATAAATGTAGAAGAATTAAAGCACTTAGTTGTGGTGGACGATGCTCGTTTTCTAGTTCCTGAGATATTTAGACGCCGCAGTAGTGGAGATACTACCATAGTTGAAGATATGATTACAATTGAACGAGGGAAAGGGCAAGGCTTAATTCTGATATGTCAGGATCCTGCAATATCAAAAGTGGTCCTTGCTAATTGTAATACTCGTGTCGTTTTTCGAATAGCATTCAAGTCTCCAGAAGAGGAAGAATACATTGGATTGGGACTAAATATTACAGATACACAGAAGAGCCATCTGGTCGCTCAACCTAGGCGGGAAGCAATTATGAAATTAGCCGAATACCCTTATCCCTTCAGGATTAGAACACTAAACTATCAATGCCCAAAAATTACCTTCCAAGAAATAGAAGAACACAATAGGAAACATCACAAAGAATTATATATTGATGAAGAAATAGAACAAGAAAAGATGTGTGAACTTGAGTTAAGTCGAGACGAAAAAAATATTCACGAAATTTTATCTTGGATATTAACCCATGAATATATCACAGTTGATACCGCAAAAGAACTAGTTAAACTGGACCACTTTAAGACTCGCGAATTGTTAGACGCCCTGCATAAGAGAAATGGGCTTTTAAAAACAACATACTTTTCTCCGATAAGTGGAAAACAAATACTCTACCATACAAATGATAATGCCTTTCTAGCATTTATGGGTGATGAATTGAAGAAATTCGCATTAAATAATAAACTCGACGCCCCAGTACAAATATTAAAAAAATGTGAAAAAAACAAAATAATTCAAGAAGTCTCTTCGCCTGAATTTAAAGAGGGGGTAATAGTAACTTTTGAAGGGAAAACAGCAACCCAAATCAAAGAATGGTTGAAGGAGAAGAGCAATAATTATAAAATAATTACCTTTACTGAGAAGGGACTCCGAGAATTAAAAACATTTATCGAAAAATTAAAAAATAGAAACAATGGATTCCGTTTTATCGTAATAGAGCGAATAGTTAACTAATCTTATTGACACTCCCTACTACTAAAGTCGGGACCTTCTCACCAACGATTTTGTGATACTCCAGTAAATTATCGCAATCTGAAAAACGCTTTGAAAAATTAATTTTTTATGAAGGACCAACTTTATAATACCCAAATTTATCACCCAATGAGTCATTTACCTGAAAATATTTTTAGTTAAATGGGAAACGCGTTATAAATTAAAAATATTATGAGGGATAATCAAAAAGGAGGGAAGGAACAAAAAGCTCAGAAAATTTTGGTCTAATTAGAAAATCCGGTAGAATGTGTAAGGAATCTGTAACCAAATTAGTTCTTGATTCTATGATTTGATAAAAGTTTAACCGTGTTTATATGCTCTTTTTAAAGCTTCAATTCCTGGTAACTCCTCTTTGGTTAGAAAGCTTATGAATGCTTTACCTGCAGTGCTTATATAGGATACTTTGTTAGCTAAGCCGAATTTTTCTAGTGCTGCTATTGTGTGCCCCCCGCCAACGAGGGAGAACGCCTTTGAGTTTGCAACTGCCTCAAGAAGTTTATGTGTTCCTATTTCAAATTGAGGTTCTTCATATACTCCCGCTGGACCATTAAAAACAATGGTATTAGCGTCCTTCAATATTTTGGTGTATTCCTTTATTGTTTTGCTGCCAATATCCTTAATTGGTCTATTTGAGGGTAATTTGTTGATGGGGATCTCTAAGCGTTTTCCACCGTCATCAACGGCAACATCTTTTATCATTTCAATTATGTTGTCGTGTTCATCTAAAAGTTTTTGAACCTCGGGGATTTTTTCTATCAGTCCTTTGGATGAAATCATCTCTTTATTTACTTCTCCTATATCAATGCCTTCGGCTAGGAGACATAGGTAAGAGATTATACCGATAGGTAGGATTCTGTCTGCGTTTTTGATATCCAAAACTTTTTTCATTATTTGATAACTATCTTCGGCTTTCATTCCGCCCAAAACATATACTGATGGTCTTTTAGGATTCTCTGTGGCATTGAGAATCGAGTTGACTTCTTGTTCCATGACTCTTCCAGCGGCAGAGGGTAAGACATATGTAAAACCGACGATAGAGGTATGATTTCTGTGAGCCGCTGAAAAGGCGTCATTAACGTATATGTCTGATACACGCGAAAGCTGCTGAACCATGGGTGAATTGATTTGTTCTTTTACCGTCTTCGCACCGGTTTCCTCATCACAGAAGCGTACATTCTCCAGTAACAGTATTTCCCCACTTTTCATACTTTTTATTTGGGTTATAACTTTTTCACCATAAACTTCATTAATATACTTCACGGGTCTATTCAAAATTTCGCTAAGCAACTTCCCATGTTGTTCCAAGGGTAAGAAGTCATCGTCGCCCCTTCGTCCTTGATGCGCCAGAACAACAATCTTTGCACCATTATTCGACAGCTCTAGCAAAGTTTTTGCATGTGCTGTGAATCGCCTAGTATCAGTAATTCTTTTTGTTACAAGATCTATGGGAGAGTTAATGTCAACTCGAACAAGCACCGTCTTGTCTTTAAATTCGAAATCGTCAAGTGTGTAGAATTTTTTCTCAGCCACTTGAAGCTCCCCTTTTTTAATTAAGACAAAATTACGTCTCGCTCATCTATTATAAAAAGTTTATTAGGCTCTTAAACGAAAATTATAATTTCAAAAATCTTCTTATAACTTAAAATACAAATAACAAATCTATTATTGCCATTCCTTTTTTTACTTAATACTCATTAGAAGCTAAGTTTTTTCTGAGACCCCTCTTTTTCTTTGGTCTCCAATACTTCCACTTAGTATCCCAAGATTTCCAGCCCGTTTTAACATATTTTTCCCTGCTCTCAAAATCCTCCATAACCCAGTTTATCAAGGCATAAAATCTATCACGTCCACTCTCCAAACTCAATTTCTCCCTTGGTACTCCCAATTCCGCA
The DNA here is from genome assembly GCA_018383815.1 of Candidatus Jordarchaeia archaeon. Lineage (GTDB taxonomy): Archaea > Asgardarchaeota > Jordiarchaeia > Jordiarchaeales > Jordiarchaeaceae > Jordiarchaeum. The sequence continues at coordinate 15,244 of JAHAWU010000063.1, forward strand.
TAATAATCCAAAAGGGAGTTTTCAATTAATTCCTGTAATTTTCCTTCAATACGTGTTGGTTTCACTTTGTAGCCCTCCTCCATAAGGGTCAGCCGAATCTCGCTCAAGACCGATCCAGTACAAATCTCTATCTCCTCCTCCTTAGAAACCTTAAGTTCCTCTAAAGCTTCCTTTGCCAATGTGAGAGCCTCCTTAAGATATGTTTTCCTATCAAAATTGGGGGGGCGGAAATGAGTAACATCAATCAATTTAACAACATATTCGCCTGTTTCCTTCCTGAAAAAACCCAATAAACAGCCGCCTACGAGATCCCCCCATCCAGCATCATCAATTTGAATAACCATAAAAACCACACTCAAAACTTAAATAAGTTAATATATAAATTAAACTGTATTGTTTGTCTCTTACCAGACTGTTTTATCCAAAAAATTTTTGGTAATTAACTGCCAAAAATAATTTATAGGGTATGTATTTAATGTTGACAAAAGTTTTGGAGAGCAGAACCAGATGGTTGTAAAAATTGGTATTAACGGTTTTGGAAGGATAGGACGCAACACCTTTAGAGCAGCATTGGAAGATGATAACGTCGAAGTTGTGGCTATAAATGATCTTGCCGATAATACTATTTTGGCATATCTACTCAAGTATGACTCAATTTACGGGAGACTTGAAGCAGAAGTTAAAACTGAAAAAGACGCCAATGCAATCTGGGTTAACGGTAAAGAAATAAAAGTCTACAATAAAAGAGATCCATCACAGATTCCTTGGGGAGAACAAGAAGTCGATGTGGTAATAGAATCAACGGGAGTTTTCACAAACAGGGATGACGCTAGCAAACATTTAAGAGATGGGGTTAAAAAGGTCATAATCTCAGCACCCGCAAAAGATCCCGATATAACCATAGTGCTAGGAGTCAATCACAAAACATATGATCCAAAGAAACATAACATCATCTCCAACGCTTCTTGCACCACCAATTGTCTTGCCCCAATAGCAAAAGTTCTAAATGACGAGTTTCACATTCTGAAGGGAATAATGACCACAACCCATGCTTATACAAATGACCAAAGAATTTTGGATTTCCCACACAAAGACTTAAGGAGAGCTAGAGCCGCAAATCTTTCAATAATACCTACCACAACTGGCGCTGCGAAGGCAATAGGACTAGTGCTACCAGAACTCGACGGAAAACTTGATGGAATCGCCCTCAGAGTACCAGTTGCAGACGTTTCAGTTGTGGACTTGACAGTTTTAGTAGAGAAAAACACTACCAAGAAAGAAGTTAACGAAGCCTTCATATCTGCTTCCAAAAAAGAAATGAAAGGTATACTAGACTGCGTAGACGAACCGCTAGTATCAGTAGATTTCATAGGAAACCCCCACTCCTCAATTGTCGATCTCGAAGAAACCTTCGTAGTAGGTGGAAACCTTATAAAAGTCCTTTCATGGTACGATAACGAATGGGCCTATTCGAAACGGTTAGTTGATTTAGCTTCATTCCTACTAAAATAATCCTGAACAATCGCAATAAAAACAAACTCTCTCCCTCCACTTTTTAGAAGACTAATTGGTTATGTGGTTTCTCACTCTCAAAAATAAACAATTGACATCATCTCTTTGTAAATGGTTCAAATTTTAACACGCCCTAGTTTTTCGACTGTTTCAACTATTAAACCTATCACCCTGAATCTTCCCCTTTCTCGGGTTAGACTCAAGCAAATTAAGTGGAAAAACAACGATTTTACAGAAAACTAAAAAAAGAAGTAATGAGTAGGTGAAAAATAAATAAAATGCAAGGCTTCAATCCCTACAAGTAACAAAATATGAAGACAAAATTTCTTTAACATAATTAAGAATAGTTGGTTCCCTCTTTTTATGCAGAGGTTAATTCTAGTGGCACTTTTAATTTAAGGTTAGACGAAGAATTGCATAAAGGGATATGTGATTTGGCCAGTAAAAGTTAAGCCATTAACAGTGTTCGTATCAATTTGCTGCGCAAAATGCCTTTCTTACTTAACTGGGATAAATCTTTGAAAAGCTTAATCTTAATGTACTCCTCGCCACCAGACAAGTTTGCATATTTCTTATATTCTTGGAAAAATTCCGTAAAATCGCTAACACTTGCCAGTTTAGATTCAACCCCGGGAGAGATTCTTATTAATGCATCCGGTTCTGAGGTTCTTCCACTAACTATCTTAAGAGACTGCACACCACTTTTAGTCATGTAGAACAAGTTTCCCCCGGTATTAAATTGAAGTGTAATTTCTTCAACATTTTTACTTGCCTCAATCATCTCTGGGGTCTCTAACCTTTCTTGTAGCCACTCCATCAAGTTTGCTTTTTCAAGGTAAGAATCAATAGGTGTAACATCATTATTGGTTTTGTTGTCTAATGGTTTGGATGTGGTATTTTGGGTGTCACCAGCTTCAACGGTATTCTCTGATTGGCTCTTAAATACTTTTAATATTTTCAAACTGGTTACCTCACTCGCAATTTTTCTCGATCTGTAAGTAATAATTAAATAAACTTGGTTAAAAATATTTCCAATTCTACCTATAAAAATTAAAAAAATTTCAAAAAATAGCTTACTTATTTGCGAATAATTTTTTCCATATTAAAAATAGGTGTTGAGAATAATAAATGGAATAAGTTAATATACTATCTTAGGTTCTTAGAGGAAAGTGAGGAATAAAAAAAATATTTAAGGCCAAATTAATCAACTACACATCATCAATAAAAAAAGGGGAGAAAAATGGCTAAAATAACAGTCTCCTTAATAAAAGCAGACATAGGTTCTATAGCTGGTCATACAACCGTGCATCCAGACTGCATAGAAGCTGCCAAAAGCTCGTTAGAAAAAGGACAGAAGGACGGAATAATAATCGATTTTCACGTAACTCACGCAGGCGACGACCTAGAACTAATTATGACACACAGAAGGGGCGAAAATAACGAAAAAGTGCACAAGTTGGCATGGGACACATTTACTAAGGCAACCGAAATTTCTAAAAAATTAAAGCTATACGGAGCAGGACAAGACTTACTTAAAGACACATTCAGTGGAAATGTCAAAGGAATGGGCCCCGGAGTAGCAGAACTAGAATTCGATGAACGAGGAAGCGATCCACTAATAGCTTTTATGGCCGATAAAACTGAGCCTGGAGCATTCAATTACCCTCTCTTCAAAATTTTCGTAGACCCATTCAACACAGCAGGACTAATAATCGACCCCTCACTACACCAAGGATTTATCCTCGATGTCTACGATGTTGTGGAAAATAAAGGCGTCCGCTTAAACTGTCCTGAGGAAATGTATGACGCTCTAGCGTTAATTGGGACAACGGGAAGATACGTAATTAGAAAAGTATGGCGAAAAGACGGATTACCATGCGCAGCAGTTTCTACGACTCGGCTCAGCCTAATAGCAGGTAAATACGTAGGAAAAGACGACCCCTGCGCCTTGGTACGCTCTCAACACGGACTACCTGCCACCGGAGAAGTCTTAGAACCCTTCGCATTCCCCCACCTAGTAGCAGGTTGGATGAGGGGCAGTCACACGGGGCCCCTTATGCCCGTCAGTGTAAAGAATGCTGTTTGCACTAGGTTCGACGGCCCCCCGAGAATTGTCGCATTAGGCTTTAATGTTACTGACGGTCATCTAGTTGGACCCGTAGACTTGTTCGACGACCCCGCATTTGACTTGGCAAGACAAAAAGCTAATGAGATAGCAGAATACATGCGCAGACATGGTCCCTTCATGCCTCACAGGCTAGGACCCGAGGAGATGGAATACACTTGCGATATTCTCTTTTCAATTATTTATACAAATACGCTTTGTAATTGAGGTAGCCCTCTCGCAGTAGAATACCCTCCCCGGCGTCCTGAAAAAATTGGAGGATAGATTCGTTAAAGAAGATTAGTCTGTAACCCCTCTTTTTTATTTTTTTAACTATAATTTGAAGTTTTTATTCTTCTTTAAGTGGTAATTATGAGTTGGCTGACGTTCGTTTTTTATTTAGAATTACAAAGTAGTTACTATTCTCGCTTATATTTTCTTCCTTTTGGCATGCTAGGCGATGTAGAATTGCACGGCTTTTTCAATGTTTTCTGAAAAGGAGTTCTGCCTGTTTTTTCCTCCCCCTCTTCTTTTTTCTTGACCCCCCTTCTTGTTTAGACCGCCGCCATGATTAGTCCGTAGCTGAAGTGCCCCATCTGAACCACAATATTCTCCACCGGTTTGCCGCCTGAGAAGGTTTTGAGGGAGTCCCTCAGGCATACG
>JAHAWU010000066.1 GCA_018383815.1 Candidatus Jordarchaeia archaeon
GGATGCCATAGAAGAGGATAAATTTTTATCCTCCAGCAAAGGCCATAGTCAACTCTACCTTGGAGCCCTCTTTAAGTTTCACCCTGTCATAGCCACCTTGCTCTACAGGGTCTTCGCCGTCAACAACCACCATAACTAGGGGTTTAAGCTCATTCTCCTTCTCGTCCCAAAGCCTATCGTACAATCCGTCCCCCTTATGCTTGTTAACAATTAAATTCATCAAGTCCTTAAGAGAAGAACCATGCGGTAAGTCATACTCTTCCAAAGAAGTGCCAGCAAGCTCCTTAATCACACCATAGTACTTGACAAGAACCCTCATGAAACCACCTCGGAAACTCATAGGCCAAGCAAAGCACCCAGCAAGTTCAACTAATCGAAAAAAGGTATTTTAGCCTTTTGGAATATGTTGTCGGGAAATAAGAAAAAACAGTCAATCAAAAAAATAAAGTGGTGAGATATATTCAGTTCAAATAGCTTTATGCGCCCCACAGGTCTTTTGCTACGTCGGGCAAACCAATAATTATTAAGCGATCCTTGGTAGGAATAGCGTCCTCGGTCCATCCGCGGAATGCATAGTAGTCCTTCATCATTACATCCATGGGGGGAACCTTACCCTTCTGGCCACCCTCTTTAGTAGGCGTCAGAAGTCGTGGGGGAAGCTTGTTGTCCTTAGCAGACATGCCGGCACGGACACAGTAAGCCCATTTAAGGTTAAACAAACGGTCGGCGGTAATATTCAGTGTCAGCTCATCGATATTCCAACCACAACAATTTCTGAAGGCCTCCAAGAAGGTCGGCGTACTCATAGCGGTGCCGCCAAACATGCAGATGACTCCTGCTGCCAGTACCGCGAAAACGTCTTGCATGACTGCGGTGAGTGTACCTTTTCCGGTGGGGTCAAATCTTCCGGTTCTTTTGGTTATACCTGCGGGTGGTTGTAGTAGTCCCATGTCTGCTATGGAGGGGTATCCCGTTACGTGGCATGCGCCTCGAGGTGCGGTGGCATATTCTACTCCCATGCTGTAGAATGCTCGGGGGTCGTGCATTGGGGCTTCTAGTCCTTTGACTGTTGTTAGGAATTCGTGTCCTTTACCCAGTTTGTCGGCTGCCGCTTGTGAGCCGTCTGCCAACAGTTCCCCTGCTTTTCCTTCTCTTCTCACTATTTTTTCTGTGAGTCTGACTACTGCGTCGGCGTTTCCCCATGCTAGTTCTATTCCGTCTATGTCGTTCTTTTTTATTATTCCCTTTTCGTAGGCTTCTATGGCCCATGCTACTGTGGCTCCTGTGGATATGGTGTCTACTCCATAATCGTTGCAGAGGTAGTTAACCCAAGATATGGGCTCAAGGTTATCTATGAGTAGTAGTGAGCCGAATGTTCCGCAGGTTTCGTATTCCGGTCCTGGTCCCTCATATTTGTAGGGTCCTTTTTTGATTTCCACCCATCTTCCGCATCTTATGGGGCAGTTATAGCAGGCGGTTTGTTTTTTGAGTATGGTTTTGTACATGGCTCCGCCGCCGATTTTGTCTGTTCCTTCCCATTCTCCTAGTTGCCAGTTTTTGATGGGGATGTCTCCGAGGGGCTTCATGGAGTCCATGAAGTATTCGGTTCCATATTTTCCTAGTCCTAGTGCTACCATGGGGTTGATTTCTATCCAGTGGGTATACTTTTTGATTTGTTCTTTTACTGCGTCGGGGTTTGCCCACTTTATGTCTCCTGTTCCTTTGATGGCTATGGCTTTGAAGTTTTTGCTTCCCATCACTGCTCCGGCTCCTCCTCTTCCTAGGGCCCGGGCTTCATCGTTTATGATGCAGGCTAGTTTGGATTTCTTCTCGCCGGCTGGTCCTATACATAGGACTCTGGCTTTTTTCTCGCCGATTTCTTCTCGTATCATTTCTTGGGTCTTGAATGTGCCTTGCCCCCAGATTTTTGAGGCGTCCCTAAGTTCGTATTTGTTGTCCTTTACTGAGAGGTATACTGGTTTTTCTGATTTTCCTTCGATGACTATTCCATCGTATCCCGCTCTCTTCATTTCGAAGGCGAAGTATCCGCCGGCGTTTGCTTCTCCATACCCGTGGGATATGGGAGATTTGAATACTACGGTAAATCTTGAGCTGCAGGGCAGCCCTCCTGATAGGGGTCCGGTGAAGAAGTAGAGTTTGTTTTTTTCGTCGAACTCGTCTATTTTTGGAGGAACCTCATCGTAGAGTAGACGTGCTCCAAATCCGCTGCCCCCAATCCATGTTTTGGCCCATTGCTCATCTATGGGTACCTCTTTTATTTTTTTCTCTGTTAGATTTACTCTTAAGTATTTACCCATCCATCCGAACATTTCGCTCACCTCACTTTTTGTAAGTCGGGGTGTTCAACCCTTTTGAATCCCTCTTTGGGAACGGGGTGTATCTTCTTGTAGAATTTCCTCAGAGTGGAACCCGCGGTCTGCTGGTACAGGAAGGTTGAAAGCGCCGATTCCATAGGTTCAACAGTTTTAAGCACATAATCCTTACTGCCTAAACCTATCTCCTGCCCCACATTGCACTGTATGTCTTCGCTTACACCCATGAAGGAACCCGCAGCACTAAACTTTGGTAAACCCGGAGCTGCTACGAATTTTTGTTCAGCTGCTGAGCCTGGCATTCCTACTGATTTTATAGCCATGTCTAAGCAGGCTCGATCTATAGCCACGGGATCTTTACCGGCAAAGATTCCCATGTTTGGGATAATGGGTCGGTCGGAGTAGGGAATGCAGTCGCACCAAGGAGTGCTGTCTATTGCAAAGTTTATGAATCCCACTTTTCCCGGCTCGAAGGTTTTCATACAGGCAAGTGCTGAGTCAGCTATTGCAACGGAGCTCGCTTCAAGGGTGTCCAGCACTTCCAATGTTGCGAAAACACCACAATCCAAAGTCATAAATAAGTGAGCCAAACAACCCTTGCACAGTTCCCGATTAAATTGAATCGGTCCATCTTCAGGAACAGAAAGTGCACCCTCAGGGCAACAGGAGATGCATGTTTCCCATTTCTCGCATTTCCTACCATTACAGTATTGTGGGAAGTAACTTAACACTTGCAAGCCTAGTACGGGATGAACCCCCAGATGCAGATTGTATTTCCCTCTCTTAGATGCGCATCCTACGCCGATGTTTTTGATGGATCCTCCGAATACCCCCATTGGGTGCCCTTTAAAGTGGGTTAGTACTATCATAGCATCTGCACATGCAATTGCAGTTGCGACATATTGTTCTTTGAGTATGTATCCTTCTGGTAGGTCTACTCGTACATCGTCTGTTCCTAGGAAACCGTCTCCTATTATTACGGGGCATCCTACTGTTCCCGAGTTGAAACCGTTTCTCTCTATGGTCATGTACTCGTCCCAGGCGTTTGTTCGGAACACGTAAGGGGCGTAGGGTAGAGTGGTTGTATCAACAACGAAGGGCCTTCCTCCCAGTTCTTTAACTTTGTCCGCAATTGCCCTCACGTAAACTGGTCGGAGGTAGGCGGTGTTGTTCCATTCACCCATGTGCACTTTTATTGCTACGTAGTCGCCTTTATCTATGCACTCGTTTAGCTTGGCCTGCTCGAATATATGGAGTTCCTTTGCTACTAGACTGGTTGCTGTGCTTTCACTCCTGTCATCCATATAAAATACTTCAGATTTTGCCATCTTGCTCCTCCTTTCTAATATTTTTGAATGATTATTTTTTGGTGAATGTTCTTAAAATTATTTTCGCCTCATTTCAAAATTTTGAGAATTTTTCAACATTTGCCGTATCTATTCTGGAACAAGATAGTAATTGTGACTATAATTTTGTTCTTATTAGTATATTATCTTTTTCTCTATTTCAGGCAAAAACAGGCTGGTTGCCATAGTTTGAGAGTTTCTACTGGAAACGTGTGTGAAGAAGCATTTTAGGTTTAATGAAAATTTTTTGGTTTTTTTCGTTCTTTTTTTGACAAGATTTATATTCTATAGTGTTGGTTTCTTAATTTTTAAGGAGTATTAGTGGTTTGGAGTTGGTTTGATGGTTAAGTTTCCTAGCGACGATTGGGCGAAGGCATATATGAAGGCTTTAAATGAGAATAAGGCTTACGAGGATGCGGCTTTGGACTGGGAGGGCGACTTTCTCTTTGTTCTAGATCCTGATGACAAGTTGAAGCAGAGGACAGCCATATACCTTGATCTTCATCATGGGAAGTGTAGGGAAGCTTACGTCCTGAAGCCTGATGAGGAGAAAAAGACAAGTTTTATTATTGAAGCTCCCTACGGTGTTTGGGTCAGAGTGATTAAAAAGGAACTAGATGCAATTCGCGGATTGATGACAGGAAAGTTAAAGTTGAAGGGAGACATGGCTAAAGTAATGCGGTACACTAAGGCAGCGCAGGAGATGGTTAACACCACCACTGCAGTTCAAAGTGAGTTTCTCTAAATCTCTTTTTATTATTTTTTGGTTGGGTGATGGTTTTGTGGTTTTTCATTGGACCTAAAGTGGTTTTTGGAGAAGACGCTTTGGATTACCTGGAGCAGATTCAGGGAAACAAGGCGCTTATAGTTACGGATAAAGTTATGACGGATTTGGGGATTGTTGACAGGGTTAAGGAAAAGTTGAAGACTGCGGGTATAGAGTGTAAGGTTTTTGACGAGGTGGAGCCCGATCCTTCAGATACTACAGTTTTTAAAATTTTAGATAGGCTGAGGGATTATGAGCCGGATTGGATAGTAGGTTTGGGTGGTGGCTCCAGTATGGACGCTGCTAAGACTGCCTGGGTGTTGTGGGAGAATCCAGAAAAGAGATTGGAGGACATTAACGCCTTTACTCCGGTGAGAGTTAATCAGAGGGCGCGGCTCATAACTATTACAACTACTAGTGGCACGGGTTCCGAAGTTACTTGGGCTACGGTGATTACAGACACTAAGGAGCACCGGAAGATGATATTGATGGCGAAGGAGATTGTTCCCTTTGCGGCGATTGTTGATCCCAAACTTACACTTAGTATGCCTCCCAGATTGACTGCGGTTACTGGTCTGGATGCTTTAACCCATGTGGTGGAGAGTTACATTAATTCTTGGAAGAACGATTTTTCCGATGCCTTTGCCATGAAGGCTATTCAGTTTATTTTTGAGTATCTTCCCAAAGCTTACAGGAATGGTGAGGATATGGAGGCCCGCACCAAGATGGCAAACGCGGCAACTATGGCTGGCCTGGCTTTTGGAAACGCTTCTGTGGGCATCGCACATGGGGTGGCTCACTCTGTAGGAGCGGTGTTTGGTTTACCGCATGGCTTAGTTTGCGGCGTTGCTCTACCCTATGTTATTGAGTATAATATTCCCACCTCTGCAAAGTACTTGGCTGAGTTAGCGGAACTTATTGGAATTAGGGAGAGGGATGAGAGGAGGGCGGCGAAGGCCTTGGCTGAGAGGACAAGGAAACTTTTAAGGGAGATTGAAATCCCCCTGTGTTTGAAGGATTTGGGTATTGGGGAGAAGGACTTTAGAGAAAATTTTGAAAGGTTGGTTAGGCTGACAATTCAGGACGCTTCAAGCACACTGAATCCCAGAACATTCACCAGAGAGGATATAGAGAGGATCTATGAATGTATTTATTATGGTAGAGAGGTTGACTTCTAGGGAAGCTATATGCAGCGGTATAGTTGTATGAGGGGGGTTACATCGTTTATGGCGGCTTCAAGGCTTATGGAAGCATATTGGTCTATTTGATATTTCCCCCCTTCCTCTTTTAATATGCGGTGTTTGACTAGTATTTCTAGGGTTTCCAATAGGCATTCCTGGGAATTGAAACTTTTAATTTGGTTTATGGTTTGGTGCTGCAGAATTTGGAGAGTGGTCACTTCCAGCTTTTTCTGGCGTATTTCTCTTAGGGCGGATACAATGTTTTTGAGGGGTGGGATTCCCACTTTCCAGATGAGTGTTTCTCTCCCCAGTCCTTGGAGGTTTATTATTTTGTTGTCATGGAGCTGTTTTAAGATTAGTTTGGGGTTGTCAGAAAAGTTCTGGGTGATTTTTATAATTTCTTCCTTGTTTACGAGTGGGGGGGAGTGAAGTATGGCGTCAAATAGTTTTCTGGTTTCGTTCCAGTCTTGGTGTGTTCCCTCAGGAGGAAGGGGGCTATATTTTAGTACAGAGAGTCTTCCATCTTTCTCCAAGATGGGGGACAGTTCCTTTTCGACTTTTTGGATGAGTGTTTTGAGACAACTGTTGCCATTTGATGTTAGTCCAGTTATTTCTGTTACCAGTTCGGGGAGTTCGGCAGGTATGCTTAGCAGCCTCGTGACTCGAGCAATAATTGATTCTATTCCCCGGGAGTAGAAAACATCTATGAGTTTCCTTACCTGCTGGGCGGGCAGAATGGGCTTTTTCTCACAGAATTTTTTTATGCACTGATCAATGAATTTTCTTCGGAGTTCCTGCCCTACCCCCAGTGAGGGGAAAAGTGTGGTGAATGATACCGCATCCCTATTCGCTCGGATAAAGCCCATTGAATCCGAGTGTTTGTTGTTCAAATCAAACCCCCCTAGGCTTGCTTACCTTCCAAATCACCTCTAATCCATGTTTTGGTCTAAAAAGGCGATAAAACTTTTTGGGAGAAATTTTATTCTGCCGGGCTATTTTGACAATCTTGGCCAACAGCTCATCTGCAAGAAAGTTGGGTAAATCTGTTTCTATAAGGCTGAACGCGTGGGCAAACTCCAGCGACCAAGGCACATTATTCAGGTTACTTGCCTGGTAATAGATGGCGGAGCACACATATTCGAGCTGCTTTTCACTTTCCGCTATGTCCTTGTGCACCTCCACTCTGATGGGAAGAGCCTCTGGATGGGGCTTTATGTAGAAAAACTTTTGCTGGGAAAGAAATTTTGAGTATCGTTCTCCGAATATTTTCCTATTCGCCAGAGTTGTCCAAAGATCACTTTTTTGGGGAACTGTGATATTGAGCTCCTCCCGATTGCCCGGTCGGAGAATGGAGTCCAAAAGGTTGGCATCATTTATTCGGCCATAAACTCCACTTAACCAGTAGGAAACGTTCTTGTACTTTGAAATTAAGTCCATGGAGTGGGGAGACTTTATCACGAAGGCATGGAGTGTCTCTGAGAGCCTTTCAGCCAGTATATCCGCAGTGCCATGGCCTCCATAGATTTTTTCGAAAACCATTTTGTACTCCTGCTGTACCTCTCGACTCTGGTTGGTGAAAATTTCTGATTCTCCCAGACTGTAGGGCAGAAGATCGTAGTGGGGGACGAAGGGCCCGTCTAACAAAACGAGGTCGCAACTGTTTTCCTCAAGTACACGTAGACTAACGAGACGCTCAAGGTACTGTCGGGATACTGCTTGAATCCGCTCCACGTCCTCGTCTACTAGACCCATAACAGGTATACACTTTCCAACAATGTAGGGGTTGTGTGCCACGGGATTGTTACACTTGAAGGTTATTCCCGCCGCTGAAACTACTATGAGGTCCAGTCCCGCTCTTTGGCTTCTATTGGAGGAGCCGTCAACTGCAACTGTGACAGCGTCTCGGGCTGCAGGATTGGTGTTAAGTGTTAGGGTTTCAAGCTGCTTACTCTCACTTAGACTCTCAACTGACTCTATGAGGCCCAGATACGCATCGTAGAACCGATACACTTCAGACTCGAGTATGTCCAGTGTCTGGGGGAAGATTTCTCCACCACTACTTCTGCCGCTTTTCTCCTCTTCCAAGAATTTTAAAAGGTTGTTCACACTCTACTCCTCTCCGCGAAATCCCTATGAAGATCAAAGACTGTGTTTCCACCGTAACCCAGCTGTATATCTCCCTTTTCAATGGTTACACATAGAGGGTCCTTAAGCGGAGTGGCCATACCTGCTATTAGGAACTCTCCCACCCCCAAACGAGGAAGAATCTTTTGAATCTCTGGAAAATCGGTGTAGTCTTCTATGGCTCTCATATCATTCGCCGCTGTTAAACAGCCACAGAAGAGGGTGCTGAGATTTGAGAAGACTGTTTTTGAAATTCGAGAGATTCTTTGGTTAATGATGGTTAGATTTGCCCCGAACTTGCGGCCCTCCTCAGATAGGCTTGTTATTTTTCCCGAGGAAAGATAGGGCTTTCCAACAGTTATCTGACCGTATGAGCCACCCATTTCAGGAATATAGTTTTTCGCCTCATCAATTACTAGGTGAATGGGGTATCTGTTTCGAAGAATCAAATCCGCGATAGTTCCAATCTTTGCCTGTCTCGCATCCAATGTGTCACAAGAAGCGTCAATAACCAGTATTTTACCAGCAGCCCTCTTCCAAATTGTGTTATACTGATCCACGCTGCCTCCCGCAAAAATATCTTTGCCCAGCAATTTAACCCGACGCCGTATAGCCGCACTCCAACTACTTATAGAACCATCCTTCTTATAGAATTCGTCCAACCACTCATTCACGTAGGACATAAAACATTCACTGTTGAGTTCCGCAGCACCACACGTGAAATCCATCACGAAAATGTCCGCCGCCACCTCTACAGCCTTCTTAGCCTGGGAGGGAAGCACATCTAATCCCAGAGTTTTAACAATATCGTTAGCATCTGTAGGAACCACTGGTAATTCTAAACTGGACATCACCTGGAAATTGCTACACAACTTGTCCAGATTGCTGGTAGCATATTCACCAGTGTGATCCCAAACTATAACATTAACTTTCTTTTTCAGAGAGGATAAACCCACAATATTAGCCGCAGTGGTAACACTCTTACCCATGCCTATACGAGCGAATATACCTACCCCTAAACGCAGTATAGCTGAGGCGTCCAGATCCACGGGGTAATCGGTTTCGCGAATCTTACCCACAGAATAGTATTCTCCCTCCCTAGCGGGATCTCGGAAAAGAGCTTCGTAATCTTCCTTGTTAGATATGAATATGGGGGAACAAGGTTTGGGAGGGTGGGATAACCTGCGCACTCCAGGATGAGCTGGGATTCCGTATATGCGGAGTTCGCCGAACTTCATATTTTGATCTAGTCTGGGTACTTCACCGTAAAGGCTGGAGAAGTAGTTTAAAACGTCTGTGGTTGCTCCCCTTGTGGCGGCGAAAAGATTTGAAACTAGCCCAACGGCTTTAGTTTTCTGGTGGCTGACGGTGAGGAGTTGGCCCTCATAAACATAATCCGTGGCGTAATCGAAGACTGCGAAATCGCACTTTTTAGTGCTGGTTGGACTTGTTACGAAACCTACGGGAGAGGCGCCCTTCAAGATTTGTTCTTTTGAACGCAAATACTCATATTCTTCGACTTCGGAGCTCATAACGGCTCGCAGCACGGATGTTTCGAGGCCTGTTTCCTCAACCGCCATACAAATTACCCCGCAGGGTTTTAACTTGTTTCATTTTATAGGAGAACCACTATTTAAATTTAGTGGAAAATACAAAAAATTTTTGAATTAATGGAAGGATAACCTATCATAATATATAAATAAAAAGCTTTTTTTGTGATAGGACTTCTCATTAACAGAAAAAACTTTCTTAAAACTTTTAAAGTGGCAGGAGCAAAAAGAAGAAAAGTATGATATTTTAGGGAAAATTGGACATTATTTGAACAATTTTACTGGTCTGGGGGTGGATCCAGAGGGCAAGCTTGTTCCTATCATTATTTATAAATAATTGCGAATAGTTGTGATAGTAGCTATGTTGTGCTTGTTATACTTAAAAGAATATTTTTGAAAAGACCATAAAATATATATACAAGATATATAATATTTCATACAAAAACCATCACTTCCACTCGTTTAGAAATAAATAAAACAATATTGACAGGTTTATTTACCATACCTACGGGAAATTGTTGATAATTTCGAGGCGTCCTAGATGATAGATGAGTTACTAGGTTTAGGAAGATCAAAAACACGTTTGGATATTGTAAATCTCATGTTGGATGAGGGCAGACCCTTATCAGCTTCAGAGATAGCAGAAAGGCTGGATATCAGCCTTAATGCTGCGAATATTGCCATCCACTATTTGAATAAGGCGCGTCTTTTGAATAAGGTTGAACGTGGCATGTATGAGGTCAATGTTTATGCCTTCTGTAAGGCGTTTCTAACTTTTCTTTTAGGTTCTAAAGTTGGTGGTTACGCTGGTAAGAGTCTTGAAGAGTACACAAAGTGAGTGGGAGGTGAAAAGCCAGGTTGAGTAGTCTATTAGACGATACAGTGCTGCGACTTCGGGGTGGCAGTCTAAAGGTTCTATCGCTTCTATCCATTTCGTCCCGTCCCTTAAGGCCAGTTGAGATAGCGGATATTCTGGGCATGCAGCTCAACGATGTGGGAAAGTATCTCGTCAGGTTGGCTAGTAAAGGGCTGGTTTCGAAGGTTAACTTGAATGGCAATTCCACTGGTTACACTTCAAACCTAGATATTCTGGAACTGGTGCTGGACCATGAGCGCAGGCTAAGGAATTTGGAGTAGGGCCTATTTAGGATTGGGGGCTGTTTTTTGAGTTCCGAGGATAGTGATAATCTTTTTGACAAGTTCGACAAGCTTATGAGGATGAGGGACAATGCAAATAGGGTGCTCATCTACATTCTAACTAGCCCCAAGCCGGTGACTCCTAAGGAGCTTATGGATAATTTGGGTTTGACTGAGAATAGTGTTTGGAAAACTGTTAGGCGTTTGGAGACGGATGGTTTTCTTAGATTGGTTGGTAGGGGGGAGTATGAGCCCAACTTGGGTTTGTTAACTGCGCTTCTTCTGTTTAAAGTGCAGGAGTTAATTAAAATGTTGGAGAAGAGATGATTGGATGAGTGACGATGAAGAGCAGATTAGTTCCAAGGAGGCGTTTAATAAATTATTGAGGCTGGGCGAGTCCTCGATTCAGATAATTGAGTACATACTTTGCTCAGCTAAACCTGTGACTCCTAAGGAACTGGTGGAAAAGTTGGGAATTACTGAGGGCACGGCATGGAATGCGTTAAGTAGATTGCAGAAGATTGGTTTCCTTGTTACTAAAAGTAGGGGGGAGTACGAGGCAAATATAGGATTTATTTTAGCCATGGTTCTTTTCACACTGAGCGATATGGCTGAAAAATTGAGAGAAGCGAAGAGGAGGTGACTCGGGGAAGGAATAACTGGAGAATCGAAAATTTGCAGACCGTTAAAATTTTCCGGGGAGGAACATTTTCTACATCTAGGTCCACATTCTACAGAATCGAGGGATAGACTTACGGCTTCCTCCAAAACATGGATAGATTTGTATTTATTGGCCTTCTCGAGGTTTAAATATAGCCCAACTAAATAATCAAGTGAAGGAAGGACGCATCCCAAATACAATATTCTTAATGGCTGAAATTCTGGAAATCCTGCTAAACACTGATAAACGAGATAAAGAGTAGGAATAGGGAATCAAAAGGAATTATAGTTTATAATTTAAAATTTAACTCAATGTGTTGGAGGTTTAACAAGTGGAAGATGAAGATGTATTTGAGGAAGGTGAGGTAGTTGGGGGAGATTACAAGACTTTATTGAAGAAGTTAATTGATCCCAGAGCCAAAACTATGTATTCCATCTTGGAACTTCTGCTTCGAAACGTGAAGAGTGAACCGGTTTCTGCCAGCGATATAAAGGATAAGCTGGGAATTTCTAAGCAGGCGGCCACTAATGCGGCGCGTAGGCTTGAGGAAACGGGATTCATAACCCGCACGCCTGAAGGATATATGGTAAATCAGGGGTTCATAATAAATTTGTTAATTCAACTTGTTGGGGAAATCTTGAAAAAATTGGAGCTCTAAACCGAAAATTGGTAACCCAAAGAGCGTTCCTGGGTAAAAGGATAAACAATTTGGAGGGCACTTACCAGAATCTTTGGATCTTTTTATATGGATATTTTCTCTAAGCCTTCAATTATGCTCCGGGTTCCCTTGCTTATTGCTATGTTTTCTAGGTCTGAACGTGTTACTATTTTACCCGTTTTTGCCGATAGGTAACATAGAAGAGCTACCTCTACAGCTTTTTTTGCTTCTTCTGGGGAGAAGGCTGGCTCCCTGTTGTCGAGTACACATTCGGCGAAATGTGCGTCTTCATTTCTAAATGAGATAATGTAATACATGGGAAAAGGCTCGTGCTCCACATCTGGACTGAACCACTGGTATCTGTGTTCGCCAGCTTCCTTACTAGTTGAGAAAATCTGTACCGGCTTTTTCCAAGAGTGGTCCTCCAGGATAGTTCCCTCTGTTCCATAGAATTCCAGCCTGTTGTTTGGAGGGCTAAACACCGTGTCGCTTACAACAACACTACAAATGCATCCATTTTCAAATTTTAGAAGCATCATAGCGTTGTCTTCAGCCTTATTCTGAAGTTTTATAATCTGCTTAGCTAGCCAGCAGTAAGCTGAATGCACATCTCCTAACATCCAATTCATTATGGCGAACTTGTGCACTGCTGCGTCCATTAACACGCCGCCGCCTGCCTTTTCTGGTGAGCCCTTCCAATGTTCAGGCTTTGAAAGATCCGGAGTTTCATCTACACCTTCGTAACCCCTTACAAGTAGGGGGGTTCCTATTAGCCCTGCTTCCAGTGTTTTTTTGATGAGTTGATGGGCTGGTAGGAAGCGGTGATTTTCTGCTATCATCAGTTTAACTCCAGCTTTTCTTGCTGCCTTTATCATTTTGTCGCACTCTTCCAGAGTTGGGGCCATGGGTTTCTCACAGAGAATGTGTTTACCAGCCTCTGCCGCTGCGACGGTTAGCTCAGCGTGCAGGTAGTGGGGGAGAGTTATAAGAACTGCATCAATATCCTCACTTTTCATAATGTCTTGATAATCCCTGCTTACTGTTAGATTGTAAATATCGGCCAATTTCTTAGCGTTTTCATAGTTCACATCAAAGGCAGATATTAGCCTAATATTGTCCACATATTTACATGCTGAAGCGTGAAAATGAGCTGCTGTCCCACATCCCAAAACACCAATTTTCACTTGCCTCATTTTTTCCTGCTCCTTAAAAACAGGTGAGTGTAATACATTTTCCCAAATCTTTAGTTTATTTTGCTATGAAAAACATTTTTCATGCTTTGTCTAAGAAGCGAAGCTTATGTAGATTTTTTTTCTATGTTACTGAAATTTAACTCCAATGCAGCGTGGTAGTTTTCGACAAACTTATCAATTGGCAACCTAACAGTGCTAGTTTCTCTCACACCTACACATTCTGTAATGGAATACTTGCTTACACCTCTAACTATAGAAAAACTAAAATAGCAAGAATACGTGAATAATCTGAAATCTTTTGCGCGGTAGGAAAAATAATTTTTTATTCTACATTTTAATTATTCTGAGAAGAGGGTTTACCTATGACGGTATATGTGAATTTTCACTTTCATTTGAACATGTTCTATGCGGAGTATACGGATGAGGAAGTGATTAGGCGTTTCCCAAACATTTATAGGGCTTTGTTGGACTTTTTTGACCGCTTCCCGGAGATTAGGGCGGGTTGGGACATTGAGTCTTCCAGATCCATTAATTTTCTGAAGAGAGCCGCCCCCGACGTTATTGAAAGAATTAATAAGGGTATTGAGAGAGGGCAGTTTGAAATTTTGTTGGACACTTGGAGTTTTAGTCTTCCTTCCATGCATACGGGTGAAGAGTTTGACTTTCAGCACAAGTTGGCCTTGAAGACCTTAAGTGAAACTTTTAAACGCGTCTCTAGGGGATTTTTTGCTCAGGAGTGCTCCTATCACTCTGCCATGCCCATTCTTCTGCGGAGAAACGGCATAGAATACTACATAACCCAAATGGCTGCAGTTCGCAACTGGGTAGAGGACCTATCAGACTTGGATTATAGAATGCATGAGTTGGTGGCCTTTGATGGCGAAACCACTATTCCTTGTGTGTTGTTCATAACTGGCGTTGTGGAGGACCCAGTTTCCAAGATAAAAGAAATGAAAGACCACAAGTTTGGCGATGTTCTAGTTGTAATCTTGGAGGACGCTGAGGTTTTACGAACGGACGTACTTGAGGAGTACATAAGAGAGTTTGAGAAGCTAAAATATGTGAAGTACACTCTTTGCAGCGATTTTGTACGTAGAGCAAAAGTGGGAAGACGTTTAAAAGTCCAAGATTTAACTTGGGTTACAGGCCCCTATGATCACCTGCTTTGGGTTAGAGACCCTTGGGATCAGCATTTATGGACTTTGAATGAAAACGTTAGACAAGAAATACGTAAAGCCGAGTTCTGGATAAATTGGGCCAAAAGCCAAGGAATCGATGTTAGTGAAGAGGAACGTGAATTAGAGGAGGCGAAGAAGTGGCTTCTCTTGGGCCAAAACTCGGACAAATTGGGTTGGGCCCCCTGCCCCTATAAGAGGTTTCAGGGAGAATATGAGTATCGTTACGCCTTTGAAATTGCAAGTATTGCAGGTGCTTTTGCCAGTGAGAAGATCTTTTCAAGAATAAACTTCGATTTCCCAAGAGATTCCCTCAAAAGGTACCTAATTTTCAATTATCACCCATACGAGGTGCCACTTATGCCTCTAAACATTGGAATCAAGCTGGAAGACCGAATTCTAAAGATGGAGGAGCTAATTTTCCAAGTTAAGGGAAATACTGTACCTTGCGATTTTACAAGTTTCAGAAATCACTTTGATGGAACACTAAATGAGGCGAACCTAGTTTACATTGGAGGTTTAAAGCCTGGAGAGATTGCCACAGCCCAAATAGTTAAGGGTAAACCCGAAGTTATCGGTAAAAACGCCTTCTCAGTTTCTGAGAAGGTTTTGGGCAACGAACTAGTTGAGCTACAGTTTGAGGGAGGAGCCCCTTTGCGGCTGATTGACAAGGCTGAGGGCACCGTTTATGGCGTGGAGGGCAAGGCTTTCATAGATTCTTTAGCCTTCTTTTTAGATGAAGACTCACTGGAATCCGCTCCCTCGCTGGAAGTGTCAAACAGGGGAAGCCGGGGTGTTTTTGCCGAAGTTAAATACACTCGGAGACTAACTAACAGTTCCAGCATATCCATGAAGTTCAGAGTTTATCGTGGCCTTCCTTTACTGGAAGTAGAAAGCCAAGTTGATGTGAGGGGTAGCCACGCGGGACGTATCGAGCCTTTAAATATTAGACCGGGTATAAATAGGCCGAGGAAGCTCTGGAGAGACTTGGGAAGCCACCTAGTTCCATTAGAGGTTAGCGGTAATAGAAAGTTCCATCCCTTTGTTAATGATTGGCTGGCTACATCAGATGGCAAAAAAGGCTTAATCCTAGCGGGAGACGGAAAGATTCGATCGTTCAAAGAAATTAGAGACGATGAAGTGGAGATTAGCTTGTTTAAGGTAGAGTCCACCTACTCAAATGACCCCATGGAAGCCTTTCGAGGAGTATACACCCAAAAATGTATTATAGTGCCCTTCTCGGGAAGTCTTCCAGACAAGTACGTATCCATGGCCAGATGCTACACCATGTCTCCCGGAATTGTAGGCATGACACAATATGAAGGATTCAGACAAGTAGTGTAACCCACATTCCAAAACATTCGATTAATCCTTTCTTTTTAGCACAATTAGAAGCAATGAGTCTACCTTTTTTTATGATGTTCTGATTGTTATATTCTTTTGTGTTAACTTTCTGTGGTGGTTTGGGGGGAAAGCGGGTTTAACTCCCCTGTTTTTGTGGATTTTCATTTCGGGCGGGGTTGGAAGCAGAAAAAAAGGGTTCCCGGACAGGGGGAGGAAAAGCGGATTTAACAGTTAAAAGAAATAAAAACAAATCACCAAGTAATAAATAGTAGACTCACTGGTTAGAAGCCATATTTAGGGGAGAGATTTTCCCTCTAAATTTTAGGTAGTCTTGAATTGGCACCATAAGAAACGAAGAGTAACGAGAAAAACAAAGTTGCAAAAATGTAAGGAGATTCGGTGTAAAAGAAATACATTGTCTAGAAGTTTCATAAGAAGACTTTAAAACCTGAATGTGCCATCTAAAAACAGAAAAGAAGCTTTTCTATAAGAGGATGGTTTATGAAAAATGGAATTATTAGAAGCCCTGACACTGAAAGGGAAGATAGGGTTCCTCCGGGTCAGAGGGTTGTAGAGAAATGGCCGGTCCTTCACTACGGAAGGGTGCCAGAAATAGATGTTTCAAAGTGGACATTTAGAATTTGGGGCTTAGTGAGAAAAGAACGAATTCTTAATTATGAGGAGTTTATGTCGCTTCCCATGGTGAAGGTGTTTTCGGATGTTCACTGTGTTACTGGGTGGTCCAAACTTAATAATCTCTGGGAGGGAGTGAGCACCAGTGTCATAAAGGAACTTGTTGATATACTTCCGGAAGCTAAATTCGTTATGGTTCACTCGGTGGGAGGGTACACAACTAACCTGACTCTCAGCGATTTCTTCCAGCCTGACGTCTTGTTTGCCGTTAAACATGATGGAGAAACAATCACACCAGCCCACGGTTACCCAGTAAGACTCGTAGTACCTAGACTGTATTTCTGGAAAAGCGCAAAGTGGGTTACAGGTGTGGAGTTTATGGAGAAGGATAAGAGGGGATTTTGGGAAGAACGGGGATACCACAATCATGGTGACCCATGGAAGGAGGAGAGATACAGCAGTTATTAATTTATGAATATTTCCTATTCTGTGGCTCTTCAAGCTGTTCAAAACTTTAGCACTTAATATGGTTTTGTTGATGTTAGGTAAATGTTTGTCGATTGTGGGGTGTAGTTAGATTTGGCAAGATTGTTGATAGTTTCGAATAGATTGCCGATAAACATTGTGAAAAGAGGAGGTAAATTGAGTTTCCAGTCTAGTGTTGGAGGTCTGGTTACTGGGTTAGGGCCAGTTCATAAGTCGCGAGATAGTTTGTGGATTGGATGGCTGGGAGTTACACTAAATAAATTTGGAGAGGAGGAAAGGGAGGAGATTCTTGAAAGATTGGCTTCTGTAGGCTTGTCGCCAGTTTTTCTGTCCGAAGAAGATGTTGAAAATTACTATAATGGCTTTTGTAACGAAACAATATGGCCCCTTTTTCATTACTTTCCAGAATTCACCGTGTATAATAAGGATTATTGGGATTCATACGTCAGAGTTAACCGGGCTTTTTGTGAAGCGATTGTTGAAAACGCGCATCCGGAGGATGTAATTTGGATTCATGACTATCATTTGATGCTGCTTCCAAAGCTGGTAAGAGACCAGTTGCCAGATGCGACTATAGGCTTCTTTCTTCACATCCCCTTTCCCTCCTTTGAAGTGTTTCATCTTCTTCCGTGGCGTAACGAGATTGTTAAGGGCCTCTTGGGAGCTGATCTCATTGGTTTTCACACTTACGACTATGTTAGATACTTTTTGACTAGTGTTCGACGTATTTTGGGGCTGGAACATACTCTGGGGCAGCTTACTCTAGAAAACCGCTTGGTAAGAGTGGAAACTTTCCCTATGGGGATAGAGTACGAGAAATTCGCGGGGATTGAACGTGACCCTAAGGTGCAGAGGGAAATCAGAAATATTCGTAAAAAGGTGGGGGAGCGTAAAATAATTTTATCGATTGACCGTCTAGACTACACTAAAGGTATACCTCAGAGATTGGAAGCATTTGACACCTTTTTGACGAATCATCCAGAATACAGGCAAAAGGTTACTCTGGTTATGGTTGCCGTGCCTTCACGCACAGAGATAGAAAGCTACATTATGTTAAAAAGGCAAGTTGATGAACTCGTTGGAAGAATTAATGGTACCCATGGAACAATAGGCTGGGTGCCAGTATGGTACCTTTATCGTTCCTTGCCTTTTTATACCCTAGTCAGCTTGTATCGGGTTGCAGATGTTGCCCTGGTAACGCCTCTCAGAGACGGAATGAACTTAATATCCAAAGAATTTATCGCCACAAAAACTGATGGAAAAGGCGTTCTGATTCTCAGCGAGATGACGGGAGCCGCGAAAGAGTTAAGCGAGGCAATCATAGTAAATCCAAACAACAGGGAAGAGATTGCAGAAGCCATAAGGGAAGCTTTGGAAATGTCAGAGGAGGAACAGATTGAGAGAAATAGAAGCATGCAAAGCAGACTACGCCGCTACGACATTGTAAGGTGGGTGAATGAATTCATGGAGGGGTTAGACAACATTAAAAGCTTACAAAAGGAATTAAATGCAAAAATTTTAACACACGATGATAGGAAAAAAATAATTGAAGACTACGTTAAAAGCACTAATCGCCTAATTTTGTTAGATTATGATGGCACCCTCATCCCATTTGCTCCAAGACCCCAAGACGCAAAACCAGATGAGGAAATCCTAAACCTACTCAGAACATTAGTACAAGACTCCAAAAATGAAGTAATATTAATAAGTGGGAGGGAGAGGGGCACGCTGGAAAGCTGGTTCGGTAGCCTCAATGTGGGATTAACTGCTGAGCACGGAGTGTGGGTGAAGGATAAGACGAAACCATGGGAGATCATAAAGCCCTTGAAAAATGATTGGAAAAAAGCAATCCGCCCCTACTTGGAGCTATACACTGATAGAACACCTGGCTCCTTTATAGAGGAGAAGGAATTCTCTCTTGTTTGGCACTACCGGAAAACAGACCCCGAAATGGGGGCAATGAACGTGAGGCAGTTAAAGGACGATCTTTTGCATGTTGCCGCCAGTCTTAATCTGGGGGTTTTAGAAGGTAACAAAGTGATTGAAATTAAAAACGCAGGTATAGATAAAGGACTTGCCACATCGCACTGGCTATCGAAAAGAAACTGGGACTTCATTGTGGCAATAGGCGACGATTTAACGGACGAAGATACCTTCGCCGCACTTCCAGAACACGCGTACACAATAAAGGTAGGCTTAGGACCGTCACGAGCAAAGTACCATCTAAAATCTGTAGGTGACGTAAGATCGCTGCTAAAAGAATTGGCTAAAAGATAGCAACTGGTGCGCAGGCTGTTTAGTCCCTTCCAACAAGATATTACAGATATGGGTGAGACACAACGGAGGGTATAGAGGTTGCTATCCCCTTAAAAAGCCTATATTATTATAATTATTTTTAATAAATAGAAAAATGTTAAAAAATATGATTTTTAAAAAAGGAAAAAAATTAGTTGAAGGCCACGCAATTTAATTCAAACGCTGGAGGTTCTGTGATTATGAAAGTTTTAGACAGGGTGCGTGAGGCTGCCGGAAAAGCAGGATTGGATGCGGTGTTAGCTTTAAGTCCTGAGAACTTTTATTATTGTTGTGGATGTCCCAGCTACATTCTCTATACGGGGAGAATTGCTGGCTTGGCAATTGTGGTTGTTCCAACATTGGAGAGTCATGACCCGGTTATGATAGTTAACGATTTTGAGGAGGAAGAAATTCGGCGCAAATCTTTTGTAAAAGACATTCGAACCTATCCCATGTGGGTTATACGTTTAAATCTTTTGGTTACTGCGCCTGCGCAGTAACCGCCGCGACGCCCGTGCCGACTAGGCTCGGCTCGTAAT
>JAHAWU010000065.1 GCA_018383815.1 Candidatus Jordarchaeia archaeon
CAAATGACCCCCGCCATGTCAGCCGGAGTGACAGACCACGTGTGGAGCCTACAAGAGCTGTTAACTTACCGGATAGCACCACAAAGAACTAACAACATTAAATAAACTATTTAGGGACACTAGGAAAAATTTTTAGAAAAAGACAAAAGGCTGGGGAGGAACTCCAACTTTAATCGAATTTTCTCAGGTCAATAATCTGTTCTTTGGTTTCCTTTATGAGCCCCTTGGGAACCAGCTCCACTTCGGCCTTCACACGAATCATTTCTTTGAATTCATCTTCAAGAACTTTTTTGGCTTCACTTGCCTCCTTGGGCAGTGTTTGACCTGTCCCCTCAAACTCAATCCTTATTGTCAGAACATCTGATAAGCCTGGACGGTCAACTATTGCCTCATAGTTTCCCAGTTCAGGATGCTTCCTTATGGTGGTTTTAATGTTAGCGGGGTGAACAAACATTCCCTTAACCTTAGTTAGGGCATCCACTCTGCCCAGTATCCTCATGAGCTTGGGTGAAGTCCGTCCACAACCACACTTCTCCTCACTAAGCACAGACCCATCACCTGTTCTAAACCTAATAAAGGGAGTTGCCAGCTTGTGGGGAAGGGTGACAGTAACGTCCCCCTCTTCTCCCGGTGCTACAGGCTCCTTTGTTTTAGGGTCAATGAGCTCCACTATCAGAGTTTCCTCCAAGTGCATTCCTGAAACCTCAGGGCATTCCCTAGAGATTCCACCCACATCCGCGGTTCCATACATCTGGCGGGCAAGCATGTCAAAGGTGTCCTCCAAATGCTTTCTGAGACTCTCAGGCAGTGGCTCAGCAGTGAATAAGCCTACCTCCAGTTTGAGGTCGTTTTTGGGGTCGATTCCTCCCTTCTTGGCTTCCTCGCCAATCATAGCTAGAAAGGAGGGAGTTCCAGTGAAGGCTGTTGCGCCCAAGTCTCTCATTATAATGGCCTGGTATACTGTTTGACCTATACCCATAGGAATCACGGTGCAACCCATATGTCTTAGGCACATGTGCAGTCCAAGGCCCGCCGGAACCAAGTGGTAGAGGAAGGCGTTGTGCACAATGTCTCCGGGCCTTATGCCACAGGAATAAGCGGCTTTGGCTCCCGCCTCTATCAGTTTTTGTTCCTCGTCCGCCATTCCGCCCTCATATATGGGTCCTGGAGAAATGAATATTTCGGAAAGCTTGTTGAGGGGAACGGCTAGGAGTCCTCCAAAAGGCGGATCCTTTTTTTGCGCCTCTTGGAGTTCGGGTTTGGTAATCAAGGGAATTTTCCTAATGTCATCCAGCGTCTTTATGTCCTCCGGGGTTAAACCTGCGTCCTGGTACAATTTTTTGTAGAAGGGGGAGTTGTTATATGCGTGTCTGAAAATGAATAGTAGATTCTTGGTGTCTAGTCTCTTCTTCTCCTCCTTACTCATGGTTTCCTCTTTTTTGTTCCAAAAGCCTTTGGTTCGGTCAACCTTCATAATCTTCTCCTCACCATAAAATAGATAATTTTGATAGATTTTAGTAGCCAACATTATAAACCTTTGCATAGGCGGAAACGCAAAAAATAGGGTATACTTTTGTTTATGCATTGTTGCGTTTTTGTTCGTCTGCCGCGCAGTAAAGGGGAGGTTAAGCCTTTCTTCCCGATTCTAAGATCTATCAAAGGAGCCAAACGCAAATCTTCCCGTAACAATTGGGCATAAATTTATTTAGTAGGTTTGATTTTCAGGCCTAACTTGTTGAGTCTACCAAATTTCCCTTTTAACTATGGGAAAGAAGTAAAAAAGAATACACTTTTTAGTGATAAAATTTTTTGGAGGGGCGCACATGTGCACATGGGGAATTAGACTGTGAAGAATTTGGCTATACAATTTGGCTTATCAAATTTATAAATAGTGTAGTCCCACTCGCGGCCCGTGGCCTTTTTCAAGTATTGACGTACAAGTGAGAAGACACCGCACACCATTCTTCCATCCGCTCTTTTTAGTAGGCCCTCACTCAAAGCTAGCTGACATGCATCCAAAAAGTAACAATCTTGGAAAAGCACACTTATGCTTCCGTCCCCATTTTCCTTGTACCCCATTTGGAGGGGAGCCACCTTCATTTCAATTGTTCTCCTGCGAAGCTTTGAAAAAATATTTTCTACATTAACTGAGTCACCTTCCAAATCATTGGTTGATTCCATCACTTTTCTGGAAATCCCCATGTCCATAAGCCGCATTCCCGCACCCTGGTAGCCCTCGAACTTTTTTTCCGTTTTAAACACGGCCCAAAGTAATATCCAGTGGGGGGGAAGTTTACACTCTTTTGAGAGTAGATATTCCGCCAACTGGTCTAAGTTTGTAATACCTTCGGGCTTTTCTTCACCTATTTGGCTAGAAACTAGCCGTAAAGCGTAATCTATCACCTTAGCGGTAAAAACGGGGCCATAAACGTTTTCTTCCACCTTAACTCCATCCGTGATTAATTTTGTTACGGCTCTCGTATCTGGTTGTGAATACGGAGCCGCCTCCAGCATTTTAAAATTAGAATCCTCCATTTTTCAGCACCCAACTATTTTTTGTATTTTGGAATGATTATAAGTGTAATATAAACATTTTTATTAAATACTATTACTATATATATTATAATTAAAGTGTAAAAAAATAATTAAATTATTATAATTGTTAAAAGGGTCGATTTATTATTTAAATAAGTTTTGGGCTTCTTTAAATTCTCTAGTGTTAGCGTCCCTTAAAATTTCAAACATGAGCATCTCCGTGGAAGATATTACTGCTCCGCTGTCCCTCATTCGCTCAATTCCCACCTGGCAGTTTTCCCGCGTACGGGAGGAAATGGCGTCAGAAACCACACAAACCCTCAAATTATTATCCAAGCCCGATAGTGCAGTTTGAGTCACACACACATGAGACTCGATACCCACAAGAATTAAGGTGGAAACCTTCAGCTCTCCTATTTTTTCTCTGAAGCCTTCAGCTCCAAAACAGTCAAAAACCGTCTTTTCAATAGGCACAATCCCAGGGAGCTTATCCCTTATCTGTTTAACCGTGGGACCTAAACCCTTGGGATACTGCTCAGTCAGTATAATGGGAAGCCCAACTATCCGGGCGAAATCAATCAGCTTCAAAATGTTCTGCAAAATTTTCTCCTTATCCTGCATTACAGCCCACAATTTTTCCTGAACATCAATAATAACAAGCGCCGCATGCTTACGCGAAAGCAGCCTAGAACTTGACAACCACATCAACCCTCCAACAGAACATTATAAGGATTACTTTGATTTCCCTAAATAAAAATAGTACCCTACGCACAGGAAATAATTATCAGAAAAAAAGGTTTGAAGAGTTGATTGTTTGATGTAAAAGGTGGAGATTCACCCAGAAACTAAATGACTTCGAAGCTGTCTTCCAGCCTAATGTCCTCGCAGGAGGCTCCAACCATTATTTTGAATTGGCCGCGCTCCACAGCAAATCTTCCCCCACCCTGATAAACCGCCAGGTCCTCCACGTGTAATTGAAGGTTGACTCTCTGACTCTCACCGGGCTTTAAAGATATTCTCGTGAATCCTTTAAGCTCTTTGAGGGGTGTAACCCGCGAACTGCACACATCGCAAACATAGACCTGCACTACCTCATCACCAGCCATTTCGCCAATGTTTTTAACTGTTAACGATACTTTTACTGTGCCTCCCACACCCACCTTCTTGGGAAAAACCTCAAGATCACTATACTCAAAACTGGTGTAGCTTAAACCATATCCGAATTCGAAGAGCGGAGCATAGGCTGGTGGATGAGCCTCAACGAAAGGCCTACTCTTAAAGTTGTGCCTTACTGGTATTTGACCCACATATTTGGGAATAGAAACAGGCAACTTCCCTCCGGGATTGTAGTCTCCGAACAGTATGTCGGCTATTGCTCTTCCACCCTCCAAACCAGGATGAAAAGCCAACAAAATCGCAGGTATGTTCTCAGCTATCCATTTTACAGCAAGAGGCCTACCCAAAAGCAACACCGCAACAATGGGAGTGCCCACCTCGCGAATCGCTTCAACCAGTTTCAACTGTGAATACGGCAACTCCAGAAGCACTCGAGAGGGGAATACGTCCAGCCTTGCTAAAAGCTTCTGCTTCAACTCCTTGGTAAGCTCAACGCTGGGCAGACCAGTATCAAAGCTCATTACAGAAGCAGCATCCGCCAAGTTCCAAAACTCGTGTATGTAGGCTGGTTCACCAAGGACAGTTATGGCTACGTCGCTCTCCTTAGCCTTCTCCTTTACTTCCTCCAAGTTCCCCAGCTCATTATAGTCTGCGCCCTTTACATATGAAACTTTGGTTTTAGAGGAGACCTTGCCCTTTATGGCTTCCAAAACAGTTATTGCTGAGGGCCAGGGGCCGAAGTGGTTTGTCCAGCCACCCAAAAGTCCCTCCAAGTTATCAGCGTTCGGCCCAGTTACCAGTATGGAGTTCAAATCCTTACTTAAGGGTAGGAGACCCTCATTCTTGAGCAGCACTATACTCTTCCTAGAAGCTTGCAGGGCTAAATCTTTATTCTTGCTACTTCCCACAACTCTCTGTGTCTCTTCAGGATCCACGTAGACCTTTTCAAATAGGCCCAACCTAAACTTTATCTCAAGTATTCTCCTCACCGATAAGTCTATCCTTCTCTCAGATATCTCACCATTGTTGACCAGTTCCAAGAGGGCCTGGTAGAATCTAGCTCCTCCAATTGATTCAATGTCCAGACCCGCCGTTACGGCCTGTTTCACCGCATCCTTGTAGCTCTCGGCAGTTCTGTGGTATCTGTGAAGCATTTCCACACCGCCCCAATCCGAAACCACTATTCCTCCAAAACCCAGTTTCTCTCTAAGTAGCTCTGTTAGGTACTCGTAGGAGCCGTGAACTGGCTTTCCATTTATCTCGTTGTAGCAGGGCATTATGGATAGGACTCCAGACTTTATGGCAGCTTCAAATGATGGAAGATGAACCGTGTAAAAGGTGTACTCTGAGATGTCTACTGGGGCGGTGTCTTCTCCACCCTCAGGGGCGCTGTAGGCGGGGAAGTGTTTAGCTGTGGCGGCCAAATGTTCCCCATCCACCCTGAAACCTTCCCCTCCCTGGTAGCCCCGCACCATAGCGGCGGCCATAACGGAGCAGAGGTAGGGGCTTTCGCCAAAGGTTTCAAATGTTCTCCCCCACCTCGGATCCCTAGCAATGTCGCATACCGGGTTGAGATTCTGATGTATGCCGGTGGCTCGAGTTTCTCTAGCTGAAACCTCGGCTACTTTTCTTGAAAATTCTGGGTCCCAGGTTGAGGCCATACCCAAGTTGTGGGGAAAAACGGTGGTTCCCTTAACGAAGGCGTGGCCGTGATCAGCGTCAGTATACAGTAGGAGGGGTATGCCTAGGCGGGTCTTCTCCAAGGCATAGCTCTGAATAAGGTTTACGGTGTTAGTTAGGTCGGTGGCTTTTTCCCATAGTAGGAATGGGGCTCCGGCTCCTGCATGGTATTTTTCTACGGCTTCTAGGGCTATGTCGGGGGTTATCATGAAGAAGCCTGACATCTGTCCCACTTTCTCTTCTATGGTCATTTTTGTTAGGAGGTCTTCCACCCTTTCTTCGATTGCGCGATTTTTGTCGCGGTATATTTCGGTCAATTATGACACCTTTTCAATTTTTATTCTCCTTCCGCCCATTTTTTACATATGTTAACTCCTGCCACTGCGTCTGGGGCGTAGGCGTCTGCTCCAATCTTTTTGGCGTATTCGTCGGTGAGTGGTGCTCCGCCCACGATGATTTTGACCTGATTTCTCAGATTTGCTTTTTCGAGTTCTTTTATCACGGTTTCTAGTTCTTGCATGGTGACTGTGAGTAGGGCTGAGATTCCTAGGATTCTGGGTTTATGGTTGCGCACTGCTTCCACGAATTTTTCGGGGAAAACGTTTACTCCGAGGTCGACTACTTCGAATCCTGCTGCCATCATGAGGGTTGCGAAAATGTTTTTTCCAATGTCGTGGAGGTCTCCTTTTACTGTGCCTACAACGGCCTTTGCCAATTTTTTAACGTCTGAGTCTTTGAGGTGTGGGGCTAGGATTTTCATTCCTTCCTTCATGACTTCTCCGGACATTATGAGTTCTGCTAGGAAGTATTCTTTTGCCTCATATTTTTGTCCCACAATATCCATGCCTTTAGCCATTCCCTCCGTGATGGCTCTTATGGGAGGTATTCCCTGAGCTAAGGCATCCTGGCAGGCTTTCTTAACTCCTTCAATGTCCAAGTTAACTACGCTTTCTTTTAACCTTTCCAAAATTTCTGCTTCGTTCATTCCGCTTCACCAATATACCGAGTCTAGGGGCTTATTTTTCAGGACAGCTTCGGTCTCCTCGGGTTCCAGTGTTTTTCTTACTCCTGTTTTGTAGTGCCAGTCAAAACAACACCATCTGACAAGCTTAATCTTTTTACCCTTAAGTTCGGATGGCAACTCTTCGTGAGGGGTTCTTTTCGAAAAGCCTGTTAGTTCGAGGTTGAAGATACATTTTTCCCAGACGTTTCCTTCTTCGTCCTTTTTCTTCTCGCCGGTTTTCTCGACACTGAGAACCGTTCCCTGTAAGACTCTAATTTTCTGTTTAGACGCCATTAATCTTCCCCAAATTTCTTTTTACAACTTTTTCGACTAATCTCCCTTTTATTATTTTCCACAAATAAGCACAATCTATGGTTATCTGACAGTTTGTTCTCCGAGGTTATAAGTAAACCCCTGGAAAATACCTCCTTTTTGCTAACGTTCGTTCTACTTGTAAAATGGTAAACGTGTAGGGCCAGGGGAGTAAAAGAATGTTTGATTGTGGATTACCATCAAACTCATTTATCAATTATATTTAAAACATTGAAATAACAAATATGAGTAATTATTGAAAAAAGTGGAAACTTTTTAGGAGCAGATGGTTTAAGGGGTATAAGTTGTGAAGCCACGTGAACGAGTTCTCAGAGCCCTTATGCATGAGGAACCGGACAGGGTGCCACTTTTTGAATTGGCAGTTAGCCCCCTGGTTCTGGGCAAGATTTTCAACAAGAAACCCGAAGAATGCCTCTCCATATTTGCGGGTTGGGAAAAAGAGTTTGACCTTTACGAAAAATTGGGTCTGGACAGCTCCACCGTATACACCCTGATGTTTAACCCCAAAAACTCTAGAGGACTGGATAAGGACAGATACGTTGACTCTTGGGGGCGAATCTACAGCGCCAATGTTTCTGCAAGCTACATTTCCCACTTCTACATGGGCGGATACCTAACCACCCCAGAAAAATATGATGAGTTTCCCAGACTTGACCCCCTAGACTCCTGGGGCATAGAACAATTTAAAATCGCAGTGAAAGCCGCAGGCGACCGCATACTCCCAGTAGCTGCGGTGGGCTCCATTTGGGAAGTTCAGGGCGAGGCTCTGGGCTGGGAGAACATGTTTCGCTACATTTTCACCAATCCCCAATTCGTCAAAAGGGTTCTTGCAGACTCAACCAAGTTCCTAATAGAGCTGGGAAAAGCCTGCATAGATCTGGGAGCGGAGGTTCTCCTAGACTGGGACGACTACGGCTACACCCATGGACCCATGATCTCCCCCAAGCACTTTGAACAGTTCATTTACCCCTGCCTAAAAAAGGCGGCAGACACATTCCATAAAAGGGGAGCCTTTCTCATGGTGCACTCTGACGGAGATATACGCCTCCTCATGGACCTCATAATAAAGGCAGGGGTGGACGCCATTCAACCCTTGGAGCCCAAAGCAGGTATGGACATAGAGGAGGTGGCTGAGAAGTGGGGAGACAAAATTTGCCTGGTTGGAAACATTGATGTTTCCCACCTTCTACCCTTCGGAACCCCTGAAGAGGTCGCTCAAGAAGTGAAAAGAGCCATAAATGCAGCTGCCCCTGGCGGAGGCTACCTTCTGGGCTCAGGACACCAAATTAATGACTGGTGCAAACCGGAAAACTTTCTGGCCCAAATAAAAACAGCTAAAAAGTTTGGAATATATCCAAAGCGCTAAAAACTTTCTCGTACTTGTGGGCACCAAGGAGTGAGAATAGTATTAAATCGTTCTTGATAAGTTTTATTGAAAAACTGTGAATTGTAAAATTCTTCTATAAAGTGGTGTATGTGATGGATTCTAGAGAGAGGATTTTAAGGGCGCTTTATGGTGAGGAGCCGGACGCTGTTCCTCTCTTCGAGATTGAGATTAATGTTCCCATAGTTAGGCAAATTTTGGGCAGGACACCCAGAGATGCTCTGGACTTTTATGAGGTTTACAGTAGTTGTGGGTTAGACGGCATAAATTTTTGGGATAATTTTAGGCCCGTGAGGCCTCTGGATGAGAGGTCCTTCATTGATGATTGGGCTAGAATATGGTCGGTGGAGGAAAACGAGGTCACCTACTATGTGAGGGGCACAATTGACAGTGAGGAGGATTTTGAAAATTTTTCACCACCCGACCCATTCGACTATGATAGGCTGGATAGGCTCAGAAAAGTGATAAAAAACAACAAAAACCGTTTGGCGGTTGTAGGTGGAATACATGACGCCTTCGAAATCCCATCCCAGATGAGGGGTGTAAACAATTTCCTCATAGATCTTTACAAGAACCCCGGCTTTGCTAGAAGAATCATTGAAGCCTCCGTGAACTACAATATTGAGCTGGCGAAAGCCATGATTGACCTGGGAGTAGATGCCCTCATATCAGGAGACGACTACGCCTATAAACATGGACCATTTATGTCAGTGAAACTTTTCCGAGAATTCATTGCGCCCTACCTGAAAAAAATCGTGGACGAAGTGCATCGGAGGGGAGTCCCCTTCATTAAGCACTGCGATGGAAACATTTGGCCCATTTTGGAAGACATTGTGAATACGGGGATAGATGCACTGCACCCCATAGAACCCCAAGCCGGAATGAGCCTAAAAGAAGTTAAACAAAAATTTGGAGATAAAATATGCGTCGTGGGCAACGTGGACGTAACCAACGTGCTGCCACTCGGAACCATCGAAGACACAGTAAAAGAGGTTAAAAGATGCATAGAAGAAGCGGCGAATGGGGGCGGATACATTCTAAGCTCCAGCAACTCTATCCACAACGCAGTCAAAGTTGAAAACTTCAAAACAATGATTAAAGCCACAAAAAAATACGGAAAATATCCCCGCATCTAATTTGAAAAAATTGTTTTTCGGCTGAGAATTATTATTTCACGATTTCGGGACAGACCTTTACTAACCTGTTGAGGTGGCTAAAGGAAATCGGAGTACCCCTATGCTTTCTTTACTTTTTGAACCAGGTCATTTAAATTTTCAAGCAGTTCCACCATCTCCAACAGTTCCTCCTCTCTGATACGACAATATTCATGAGCTATCAGGTTTCTTAAAAAACCTACATAAGCTCCACTTCTTAGACAAACCAACATACGCTAGAGCGTTTCAGATAAAGTATGAAAAAGTTTTCATGGGAAAGTATGAAAAGCCTTCCAAGATTTTTCATAGCAAAATAAGCCTTTTAGCAGAGTTAAAAACTTCGCTGGATATTATTCCCTCGGTTTTTAGAATTTCAAAGATTTCCCTGTAGGTTGATGGAAAACCCAGCTTTTTCTCCGTTACTATATGTTCCCCTACTTTGATAAGGGCTTTTACGGCTTGGAAACACTCCATTGCCATTGTGTCATAGAGGAAATAGTCTGAAACGTTTTTGTCTACCAATTTTTTGGCGTTAGCAAAATGTTTTTCGAATCGGAGTATGCTCTCAACTAGCTTCATTTCAGCACATCCCTCGCTATCCTTTGATATAGCCATGAAGTTTCAAGGTAGTCTCTTAACACAGTCCTTTTTATGTTGAGTAAGAAGTTTTCGTCCCTACAAAAAATTTCTCGCCCATACTTTAGAACTTCAAATTGGATGTGAAGAGGAAGGCAGTGAAAAAGCACAACATCAAGTTCCTCAGAGTACATACTGCCTATCTCAGCCTCTATTTCTGCGTCAGGTTCCTTCAAGATAACCGCTACGTCTATATCTGAAAGCGGTTTTTCAGCCCCCTTCACTTGAGAGCCAAAAAGAAAGATGGCAACAACCTTGGGGTAAGCCTTCATCTGATTAATCAGATTCTCTAACTTTTCACTACCCGGCTTCATCCAAACAACACCTGTGCATGCGTGTTCGACATTGTGGGAGTTTTTAATGTGGGGTTTCTGTTTTTTTGGGGAATTAGTGATCTTCTTTAAGATAGGTTTCTTAAATGAACTCTGAAACTGTTTTTAGGGTTTTCTCCGCTCCGCTTAACTCTTCTTCAACATCCTTCTCAGAATACAGTTCCATGGGAGTGATTACTCCCCTTGCCTTCACTTTTAGGTATCTAGCAAGGTAGTATTGGTCCATTAGCCAAGCCACGTCGTGAAGATTTCTTGCAGGGGTTCCACCCATTTTTCTGGAGCAGTTAGTATTATGTCTGATGCGAAGAATGCTGAGGGGAGCGTGTTCTGCCATTTGGGTTACTCCTTCACATGCTAGGGCTGCCTATATTGCCTTTTCGGCGGTTTGTTGTGCTTCTAAAACGGCTTTGTGGTATCTTTTCTCCCTGAGGTGGGTTTTTGCTGATTCTAGGTCTATTTCTGCTTCTCTTAGGAGTGCTTTTGCCAGTTCACGGGTGATTCCTGAAACCATTATTTGGCCACCCACACTCTTGAGTGGGAGTATCTTTTTATTTCTCCCCTCTTTTCCATATCTTCAAGAATGTTCATCTGCTCTCTGAAGAAGCCATTGTCAAATAGGATTTTATACGCGGAGTAGATTCCGAGAGCGAAGGGGAACTTTTCTTTAACCATGAAGTGAAAGTCATCCATAGAGTAGATTTCCACACTTATCTTTCTCCCCACCTCCAGAGAGGCCCTAAACGCAATTTCACTTATTGTTTTAGCCACATCTTGAGAATAGTCTGGCAATATCGCTAGAACATCAATGTCACTGTCTGGCAGAGCATCACCCCTAGCTTCAGATCCATAGACTACAAAGGAAACAGCACATAAACCAACCAGCTTTTCAGCGAAACTATGTAACTCTGCCTCTCTAATCAAAACCTCACAACCCTATAATAGATGCTTCAACAATTCCATTATTACACTTTAGGTTCACAAAATTCAAGCTCACCAATCCTCTTTTATAATCCTCTTTTATAATATTCCCTTTTTCAACCTATTATTCACAGATTGAGTCTGTGAAGCTCCCTCACAGTGTTGAAGTCCCCAGTCGATATGTGACGATGCCTGTACATGTTTTTATAAGGTATCTAGTTTGGCCTTCAAAATTCTGCGCCAAACAGTTATAAGAGGTTCAAAAGTGTTTACAAATATGCGAAGTGGAGTTTGATAGTACATATGATGTTTTCCTGTGGTTCCAGCCTTTTTCTCTGGTGAATAGTCTGGAAAAAATTTTGTAGCAAATGCTGGGAAGTTTTTTGTCCTGGTTTTTTAGGATGATGTACCTGAGAATGCAAAATACTACAGTTAGCTCAATATGATGCTGTACAGGGTGTGTCTATGTATGTGGAGTCTTCACGAAGCTGCAGGCTTCTTATACATTGCCGCTCCCTTAGAGGAAAGATATATTTCCTAAAAAAATGAAAGAATTTATGGATGCCTTCACTTCGGAGGAAAAATTTAGGGCAAGCCTCAATAATCAGTCATTCAACTGGTGGTTTTGATGGGTGAAATTATTGAAGTAATATATGAGAACGGGGTTTTCAAACCCCTCAAAAAAGTGAGGTTGAGAGAGGGCGAGTTCGTGAAAATAGAGATTAAGGAGACCAAAAAAGTTACTAAAAGATTTTTCAAAAAGTTGGCAGAGTTAGAAGAAAGAATTGAGAAAGTTGAAGGTGCCTACAGAGTGCTTGAGGAGTTAAGGAATGCTCGTTATTGATTCTTCTGTTTTTGTTGATTCTCTCTTCGAAAAGAATGAAGCCAGAAATAGGATGGCTAAAGAACTATTGAAGTCGATTGAAGACTTGCTCATATTCATACCGAGTTTTTCTTCTTGAACTAGTTTCTGTCGCGGGAAGACTTAACATAAGCCTCTCCAAAAATGATGTCGAAGAACTTACCGCCAATTTCGAAGTTCTATCTGAGGATTTCCTATTCGATGAGGCTTTCAAAGTAGTTCAAGAAACTCATTCCAGAGCAGTTGACTCATACTTTATTTCCGCTGCAAAGTTAACGAGTTCAGCTCTAGTTTCCTGCGATAAAAGAATGATTGAGAATGCAAAAAAATTTGGCGTGAAAGCCTACTATCTGCCTGAAGAACTTGACAAAATCATAAAAATTATCAAAGAATTCAAGGACAGCCAAGTTAAAACCTAAAAATTAAAAAAACAAGGAACAACGAGCGCATTTCAGTAATAACCATTCCAAAGTGTTTTATGCACAAATCTCAGATTCCACCAATAACTTCAATCTTAAGTGAAACCGGGCATTAACTAGTTTGCTGAAGCTATACCACCTTATGGTTCTTCCACAAAATTCCTAGAAAATGCACTCATCACTGGGGGCAAAGACACATCAACAACGGATAAATACGCAGAGACGCGGCAATCACTCATACGACTCCTTAAAACACTTGAACTTTTACCTACCGCCAACCCTTAATACTACCACATTATTCGCAAACGTGCCAAAAAGGATTCTAATAAGAATTATTATGTTTTCCTGTGGTTCCAGCCTTTTTCTTTGGTGAACAGTCTGGAA
This sequence comes from Candidatus Jordarchaeia archaeon, assembly GCA_018383815.1. Classification (GTDB taxonomy): domain Archaea; phylum Asgardarchaeota; class Jordiarchaeia; order Jordiarchaeales; family Jordiarchaeaceae; genus Jordiarchaeum. The sequence continues at coordinate 12,757 of JAHAWU010000065.1, forward strand.
AACATTTTGTAGCAAATTTCGGGAAGTTTTTTGTCCTGGTTTCTTAATGCAATGTACCTGAGAATGTGGTTTATGGTGAATGTTGCAATTAGCTCTATGTGGTATCTTCCTATTTTGGTTAGATTTTTGCCTGAATATGATGTGTCTAACATGTTTTTGTCCTTATCGAAGTTTATATAGAGGAATATTTCGGGGAGCACTTGCCTTTTTATGCTCCAATTTGAACCCTTTATGGATACTTCGCCGCCAATAAACTTCCCAAGCTCTTCTGCGTCTTTTTCCTCCAGAAGGTTGAATGGCTCTTTACGCTGTTCCAAAACCTTCTTCATCAACTCTGTTTTTTCCCCATACTCTTTATCGAGGGGCTTCTCGTTTTTGATTCTGCGTTCAATAAAATCCAGAATTATTCCGGTATAGGTAACAGTGTCCTCCCCAGGAATCATGCGGACTCGTTCCCCTGAGAACAGGAATTTTAGTTCACCCTCCACATCCCCGAACTCCTCCCCATAATAGAAATAGGAAATGTGCCCATTTGCCTCAGGGAAAAATTCTATGGTAATGGTCCAATCCTCATTAAGCCCCACATCGTCAAACCTTGCACCAAGATCCTCATACACTATCCTGCGAAGGGCAGTCTCCTCTAAACCCTTAAATAACGAAAATTTATTGGCACTATACTCCTCCAATTCCCTCTGATGGGGACTTCCAACGCCAGTCGCATCAATCTGATTTACAGTAAAAAACTTTCTAGCCCCAACCATAAATAGCACCAATTCCCTCGTCTTTAAATTTAGAAATGCACATACACCTCAAATTTCCAAATGGAGCATTACGCCTTTCGCATTTTATAAGAAATATTCTACTCACCTTTTTTATTCTTTAGGTTCCACAATTCTTCAGCCAACTTTTCTATGTAGTCTATCTTTTCCAGCCTGTTTTTCCATTCTTCGGGAATCTTCTCCACTCCGTGGTAGGCTCCGCTTATCGCCCCAGTCATGGCTCCTATGGTGTCAGTGTCTCCACCAAGGCTTATGGCATAAGTAACAGCATCCCTAAAGCTGTCCACGTTTCGCGAGAATGAGTAGATGGCTGCTGGCACCGAGTTATAAGCTTCCACTCCGTTTCCAAGCTCTCTTGAAACCTTCCTTTTGTTTGCCTCGTTAAGCAACTCTAAACATTTCTCAATTTTTTGCCTGTAAACCTCGCTTCTCGTAAAGTCTTTTATTTTTCCCAGGAAGTCGTAGGGATCTAGTCTGCTGGATGAATCGGCTTTAACTGCTAGTGCTACTGCATAGGCCTGTATGGCTGCTCCCTCCATTCCCAGCTCGTGAGCATGAGTAATTTGACTTTGAGCATATGCCACCGAACGCAGCTTTTCTTCATTATCGTAATGGAGAAGCCCAACGGGAGCCACCCTCATAGCCGCCCCATTCCCATAAGAACCCAACCCACCAAACAGCCGCTTTGAAGCCTCACTCCAAGCTAAACCCCTCTTTATCAGTCTAAAAACCTGCGGTGGACCACTTGCATAGCCCCTCCAGGGTTCCTCCTCGTAATTCTTGATAAAAGTCTGAGCCATATGGCTCCCATCAAAAGCCCCACAGGAAATCAAGGATTCCGCCACACCAATCATCATGTGAGTATCATCCGTCCACCTACCAGAATAGCCATCAAACCCCCAGTCTGAAACCCAAAAACCTTCAAAAATGCTTCCTAACGCGTCACCCACAGCACTTCCAACTAAACACCCTACAAACTTCGACTTCATAATAATCAAATTATGAATAAACACTATAAATTTTTAAAACTTTAGCTTACCTTAAATATCGATAAGTTCAATTTTAGTAAACTCGCAAACCAATCATGTTGGGATAGGGCATCCAACCAAGACAGTCCAATTATGGTAAATTACATCAAAATGGAAAGGATATTGAGAACTCAAATCTGAAACGAAATTTTTGAGAGAAGCATTTCCCCCGGAATTCCCACATGAAAAAGCTTAGTAGTTAAATAACACAGAGAGAGTGAAGGAAGAGAGCGCAAAAGAGTGAGGAAATGGGAGACTAACCGAAAACGGAGTCTTAAATTTAGAATGGAAATTCTATCATGAACCGGGAGGAAGCAGAGAAGGGTAGTTTGAATATTGCTTACCGCCAATGGGGGATGCGAACACTGCGTGTCAAGTTTGCTGGAAATATTCTGTGAAAACTTCCCACAATTCAAGGAAATTGCGCAGGAAGACTTCAGAAAAAGGTTCTACATGGAACTCAAGGGCTTCATGAGGGGAAAAGAGCTTTGCTAATTTTCATCAAAACAGCACAAGATTAAAATCACGGTAAGGGAGAAATCTGTGGAGGTGTCATAATAACTATGACTGAGTTGAAAATTAAGATTCCAGAGAATCCGAAGAGGGAGATGGATAAATTTGGAGTCGACTGGTCACCAGCAATAAGGAGAATGATCAAAAGGGAAATCCAAAACTTGACCGAGATCGAGAGAATAATCTCTAAAAGCAGGATGACCGAGGAAGACGCTTTAGAACTAGGCGGAAAGTGAGCAAATCGGTTGCAGAGAGGTTTAGAAGGCATGCTACTGGTGACTGATGCTAATGTGGTATTTGCTGCTCTCATAACTGGAGGAGGGACGTTTAGAGTTTTTGTGACAAACAGGCTTTTGAGAAATTTTCGTTTCATAGCTCCAGAGTATCTGTTCATCGAATTCATGAGTACTTAATAATGGAAAAGGAAAAACTCTATCAAGAAGAATTAGAAGTTGCTTTGAACTTTCTGGAAGGAGATAACAGAGCAAAATATCCAAGAAACAAAATACGAAATTTAGAATCACAAAAAGGTCTTCGCTAACAGTTTAAAATTAGGGGTATTTGAATAAAATTAGGTGGAGAGCCCGCTGTATCTTTGAGCTCTTATTTTTTGGGTTGGGATAACTGTTAGAAATAATATTAGTAAAATTTAAAAATTGTTAAAATTAATAATGTTTTCATGGAAAAACCTTTCCCCAGGGACTTAGAAGCGAATCTCATGAAGTGGTTGGGGAGAAGGGAAGCTTACGCGATTAAGGGTCCGAGGCAAAGCGGTAAGACGACTATGTTAAGGGTTCTTGAAGAAAACTTGAAGAGAGAGGGAGTGAATGTTGTTTTTCTAAATTTGGAGGATCCTGACGTACTTGAGGCTTTTGAAACAGACCCTAAGGGATATGTCAAAAGTTACCTGTTGAAGGAGGGCAGATACTGTTTTTTGATGGATGAGTACCATTACGTGAAGGATCCCGGCAAGAAGCTTAAATTGCTTTATGATACTTTCGAGAATGTAAAGTTTATTGTCACTGGCAGCTCCTCCCTGGAGCTTAGCGGAGCTATGGCAAGATTTCTTGTGGGAAGAGTGTTCTTCTTTGAATTGTTTCCATTCAGTTTCCACGAGTTTCTGGTTGCAAGGGACTTGAGGCTGGCAAAAATCTATGAGGAGAAAAACAAAATAATTAAAGAATTCCTGTTGGGAGGAGAAATTGAGGTTGAGGAGAGGGATATTTTTCTTAGGGAATTCAAGCCGTTCTTTGAGGAGTATGTAATTTTTGGCGGTTATCCCGCCGTGATAAAAGCAGAGGATTTCGAAACAAAAAGAATTATACTGAAAAACATTTACGACACTTATATTTCGAGAGACATAGTAGAATTTCTCAAATTCACAAACGCACTCAAATACAGACGTGTTGTAAGGGCCTTAGCGGCGTTGACTGGAAACATGATAAATTACAATGAAATCTGCGCAACCTGCCAAACATATTACAAGGAACTTATGAGAATGATTTCAGCACTCTCAGAAACATACATAGTACGTTTGATACAACCATTCTACAGAAATCCCATAACGGAACTGAAAAAAACACCCAAAATATACTTTTTCGATTCCGGTTTAAGAAACTACATAATAGACAACTTCAACACCCTAGAAAGCAGAACCGACACCGGGGCACTAATCGAAAACCATGTTTCCCTAAGTCTAAGAAACGCGTTCCCAGAGGCGACCATAAACTATTGGAGGAGCATAGCCAAAGCAGAAGTCGACTTCGTTCTCAGAATAAAAGACGACATAGTAATACCCCTAGAGGCCAAATATCAAAGCTTCAAATCACCCAAAATTTCAAAAAGCCTGAGAAGCTTCATCAAAACCTACCAAACAGAAAAAGCACTAGTCATAACAAAAGACTATTGGGCAAAAACCGAAATCAACAACACAACCATCCTCTTTGCCCCAGCCCCCTACTTGTAAACAAACTACGCTACCCACCACAAGCAGAATCCCACTTTTAAGATCAAAAGAAAGATATAAAATTCATACCAGCATACTTCACAAAAGATATTACCTTAACAATATTAATTCAGTTCATTTATGCCTGTTTCTCACTATTCCTCTTTCACCATCAGAACGCAATTGACACTCCCCACGACTATAAGTTGGGGGCTTTCTCGCCAACGATTTCTGCAAGTCCAGGAAATCTTAGTAACCTCCAATAGGGCTAGATAATTAATAAATAGAGGAACCTTGTATTAACACCTGTGAATTTAAGAAATCCTATAAACCGTGTGATTGGTGCCGATTAATGAGAGGCGAAGCAGGAAGATGGTTGGAGGAAGCGGAATGGGATTTCGAAACCGCGGAATATCTTCACAGGAGCGGGAGATTCAACGCTGCTTGCTTCTACGCTCAGCAATCCGCCGAGAAAGCGGTAAAAGCATTACTATACTCCATAAATGAGTCACCCTGGGGACACTCTGTAAGAGAATTGATTACCCGATTTGCAAGTGCCACGAAAAACAATGTTGAGCATCTTCTTCCCCAAGCGAGGGAACTCGATCGACACTACTTCCCGTCACGCTACCCAAACGCGCACCCTTCGGGAACTCCCCATGAAGCCTATGATGAAGTCACCTCCAAAAGAGCACTAAGCTACGCAAAAGAAATTTTATCCTTCGCCAAAGACAGGATTGGGAGAGAGAAGCCTTGAAAACCGACGACCCAGAAGCTGTAAAAAACTATGTAGACAAAATTGCCAGGAAATTCGAAACACAATGCATCATTCTGTGGGGCTCAAGAGCCAGAGGAGACCACACACCCACCAGCGACTATGATATAATAGTTATCGCAGATTTCAAAGAGAAATTCCTCGATAGACTCACAGCTTTAATGGAACTTGCCCCCCTCCAACCCAACATAGAAGCGCTCGGCTACACACCTGAGGAGTTCGAAACCATGTTTCAACGCGGCAATGTAACAGCCCTAGACGCAATCCATGAGGGAATCCCCCTGCACGGCGAAGAATACTTCAAAAAATACAAAAAAAGATTAAGGGAGCTTTTTGAGAGAGGACTTGAAAGAACAACATGCACATGGAAACTACCCGAACCTCAACGAGGCCAGAAAAACGCACAGTAAGCCATCCGCTCTCAAAGTTGGTTTTAGGGTTTGGGCAATTGAATGCGTCGACAGCCTCCTTGGACTTGTGCAAAGGCATTTCTAGTTCTTGGCTTCTTCTCCTTCGCTTAAGTTCAGACCTCCGAGTTGAACGCATTGCCTTTTTTAGTGGAGACCAATTTACAAGTGTCTTGAGTGCCTCTTTTTTGAAACTTAATGGGCAAGGCAACATCCTACACCGTCATAGTATTCCATTTCTGTTTTCTATTCGTCCTCCATTGCGTCTTCTACATTGTCGTATTCTTTTTTCTCGTTTCCAGTGTAGATGGTTACTTTATTGTTGCCTATTCCTATCACCTTCACTTTCCCACCCAGTGATGCCATTGCTTTCGCCATGAGGCAGGCCCTTAAATCAGCATAGATGCAACTTTCAGCATGCCACGCCATGGTTGGTTCACAGTATTCTTCGTCCTCAAAAATTTGGTCGCTGAACGCCAAGTCTATGGGCTCCTCACCAAACTTGGTTAGTACCTTGCCCTCGCTCCAAAGCTTACGAATATAAGGTGCGACCCACTCCCAGTACTCCTCAGGACTCAGGTTATGTTTTATTTTTATACATTCAATCCACAATTCTGGAAATTCTAATTCACTTCCATCCTCAAAAGTCACCTTCATCTCCGATCTTCTCCACTATACTTTATAGCGCTTTAAACCTTCTCTTCCGAATCAACACCATCTTTTGAAGAAACCTATTAGGTTGAGACCAAAAACCCGCAAAATTTCTACAACTATTGCAGGATTATAACTTCCGTTACCATTGGCAAGAGAATCTCCCAAATCTTTCTTTTCTATTTTACTTATCTCCCATTTACACTATTTAAACCACCCTTTTTCCCCTTCCCGAAAAAACTCATTTACATAAATAATTATTTCCTTTTTTTATACTCGACAACAATAAGTCTACCTTTTAGAATACCCTAATTTTTATATTTCTTTGCCTTACTTTTTTATGGTGGTTTTTGTGGAAGAAATAGTGCAGTGAGTCTACTATTTATTACCTGGTGATTTGTTTTTAGTTCTTTTAACTGTTAAATCCTGCTTTTCCTCCCCGCGGGAACCATTTTTTGCTGCTTCCAACCCAATAATGTTCGGAAGATTTTTTGGGTAAGTTTTTTGTCTCTTATAAGCGCTTATTATAAGATATGGAAACAGATACTCTGTGTTTAATGAATAGCAGCCAC
>JAHAWU010000067.1 GCA_018383815.1 Candidatus Jordarchaeia archaeon
AACTCCATCCTGAAGTTTGATGCCACAGGGGAGCTACCCTGGGCAACCATCAGCCAAAAATAAATATGTGGAACACAAAAATTAGCCTAAACCATAAAATTCACAGAATTATACAACACAGCACAGCTAAAGAAAGATTATTATTTCCCGATTTACCCGGTCCAACCAGAAACAAAAAGATAAAAATTTGGCTGAAATAACACCGCTTTTTTTCCTTTTTAGAGAAGAGAAGGAAGCCGTGATGTACTGCACCACTCAAATTAGTGGTTTCGATTAAGATTTTGGGGCATAAAAAGTTTTTAGTGCATTTTTGGGATGTGGGGCGTGTTTGGGGACAAATGTTTCCCAGAAAAAGGGGGGTTAGACTTCATCCGGAAAGAAGCTCTATTAGGGCTCCTTTTGGCAAAAGGGGGAATCAATGGGGAGAACTAAACCATATGCAGAAGAAAACACAAAGCCCCAGTCTGAAGAAGCCATCCAGCGACTTGCACTAAAAACTTTTTACGCCCAGATTTTGTTATAAAAAATCTTTTCCATGTTTTACCATGAAAAACTTTTTCATAATTTATCTGAAACGTCTAGCGTATGTTGGTTTGCCATGAAAAACTTTTTCATAATTTATCTGAAACGCTTTCGGCGTATGTTTGTTTGTCTAAAAACGCTCTAGCATATCCGTGTTTATTACAAATCGTTGGCGAGGTAAGCCCCAACTTTAGCCGTGGGGAGTGTCAAACTTCTCGGTATGCCTTCTTTCGGTGGCGGACATAATAGATAATCACCGCTCCCGCTTCAACGTCCACTTGGTAAACTACCCTATACTCTCCAACTCGAATTCGGTAGAATTGTTCTGCGCCTCGAAGTTTGCGGTGTTGGGGTGGAAATGGGTTATCTGCAAGGTTTTCAACCGCTTCAATAATACGTGGAATTTGTTGTCGATCGATACTCCGTAAATCGTGCTCAGCGGATCTCTTCCAAAAGAGTCTATAGGATGCCATCCTTCCTTAATCTCTCTTTAACTTCCTCTAAGGTTACCGTAGCCTCGTCTCGACGCTCAGCAATAATAGCAAGATCATGGAGATCCGCTAAGAATTCCTCATACTCCTCGATTGGAAGAACCACTGCCACCTTTCTGCCGTCCTCATCTATAATATATTGTGTCCGACGTCTCATACTATCCCTCAACAAACATCTGATCAAAATGTTCAAGTTGTTAAGCATCCCCTAAACATATAAATATTTGGCTCAACATGCTGTGTTGCATAATTTTACTTTTTTAAGTAGGTTTATTAGGTTGTTGAAAATTTTTCAAATTAACAATGTAAAATTATAAAAAATTCATCAGAATATATAAAGAAATTGAAAAAAACTTTTTCAACAAAGCCCTGTGGGTGCTGGACGGTTTTGGGTTTAATGTTTCTGTGGGATAGCTTTTGGGTTTTTACTTGTTTTCTCTTAGGTATGCTCCGAAGTCTTCGTGCAGTCTGGGGAATTGTAGGTCCCCTAGTATTTTTTCGAAGTGTGGGATTTCCTCTTTTAGAAGGGTTTCGGTTAGTTTTTTTAGTTTGTTGAAGGATTCTTCGGATATTGTTGATACTCCGTGTGCTAGGATTGAATGGTTTCTCATCTGCTGGATGATGTTTAGGAGGTTGTCTCGTAAAACGCTTTTTTGGGGTTCTAGTGAGTTTAGGAGGTTGTAGGATTCTCTGAGTTCTAGTTTGATTTTTCCTTTTTCGTCTCTCTTTCGACTTAGTATCTCTGCAAGTTTCTTGTCGGAGATTTTATTTAGGTCTACATCTGTTGTATCTATTTTGTAGTCTTGTAACTTGTATTGGGCAAGCATCCCTATCAGGCGGTGGATTCGTGTTACTGCGTCGTCGTAGTTTAGTTCTTCTGCTCTTCTCAGAGCGTTGCTGAACATGTCGACTATTACGAGGGGTATCGGTTCTTTTATTTTTTCTATCGAGTCCAGTAGGGTGAGTGTTCCCAGATTGAGCTGGATGTGGTCGCAAAGCTTTTCGAGAGCATCATTGGGACAAATTTCACAAAAAATGTTGATGGCGTTCCGAACCTTCTCCATTACTAGAACCGCGGTTCCGTAACGGAATCGATCCCAGCATTGGTATGCTATGGTTAGTGCTCGAAATATGGATGCCAGTCTTTTCTCTTTTCCCTCTTTAAAATTTTCATAAGCCCCTTTGAAGGCTTCTATGGCGGTTCTCCACCGATAATCGTTGAAGAGTTCCAGTCCCCTTTCAGCCTGTTTGGAGGCGAAGAATTCCTGGGGATTATATGCGGAATAAATTTCCTCTGTGCCCTTAATAACGCGGCCTTGAGCATCACGCTTTTCTCCTCCCACATACACTATGTTTGTATGGTATTTAACTGCACCTATGCCTAGTCCCACAGCCATTACCTTCGTTCCCCCAGTGATGTCGACGTATATATCCTCGGCTGAGTATCCCCTTCTAAAGAGTTCATTGAAAGCCTGTTCTGACACCTTTAGGCAGTGGCTAATGTCGTATTTGTCCTCAATTTGGTAATAATTGTAGCTGTATCGCTCCTTGTTGGCATCTGTTCCCTTTAATACCTCAGCGAGGTACATAAGCATATCTTTAGTGGTTAAGAAACACACGTGCTCAGGTTTGAAATTGTTAATAGTTTTTATGAGGGGGTCTGGGGTGGTTCCTAGGGTGAGTATCATAGCACACCTTTTTTGAAATTGGTTATATTTCTGCTCAAATTTTTGAATGATGGGTTCAACCACTTCATCCGCATTCGCAAACTCAGTCATGCTTCCATCCCACTTCCTTATTATCCCCTTATATAGGTTTATGAAGCCTTCCAGTAATTCGTAGAGGAGGGCCTGCACATCTGACTGATATAAAGGATACAAAGTTGAAACGGCGACAACCACATTATCCTTTTCCCTAAAATATAAGGTTCGCTTATCGAACTGAACTTGTTTAACTTCTTCTCCCTCAATTTCCCTCAACGCAGACTGAAGAGCTGAAATAAGCCCTGGAACCAGAACCTCCCTATCATTATACCCAATCTTCTCGTACTGTTTAAAGTAGAAGGGCCGACCCCCCTTGTCTAGAAAAATTATCCAAGCCAGTAAAATTTCGCTCACCCTCCACAAAAATTTTTAGTATCAAAAATTCAACGAGATCAACTTATTTAAGAATAGAATAAAAATATTTTTGTTTCGCACATTTGCCCAAATTGGTTTCTTAGAATACTTTTGATGAAGGTTTGTTTTATTTTGTAGCTCACAACTTTTATAGGTGATGGGGAAGTTTCCAGTCTCCTCATTGTAATTATTGCCCAATTCCCGTAGTTTCTTTTGGGTTCCTTTTAGGTATTTATCCATTTTTTTCATGGTATCTTTACCGTAAACTCTATCAAAATCCTTTCCTCTAACCATTCTCATCTCCATGGGCACCATTCTCAGAAAGCTATACTCTAAAACGTAAAATGTTACACACCCTCCATCAGTACTCATTCCGACCTTAAAAGCCTCATACATATATATCACCTGGTCACAGTTCAAAGATGGGAATATTCATAATCCTAAATACTTTTACCAGCTGCTCCAAAACCCGCGATATGTCCTTGTCCTCCTTCTCTTCTTCTGTCATCTCGTCCTACTTCGCAACAGAATATCCAATAAGGATTATACGCTTCCTCCTCGTCGCTCCTTAACCTTAAACTAAGGATAATATCTCCAGATTTTTTTCCCCACAACACAAACCCCACCCACTCCAACCGGTGAGTCCTTAATATCCTCTAATTCATCGTTTAAACTCATCCATACCACATTCCTCCAATTCTTTTCCCGCCTCCTTCGTTAAAGGAGGGGGCTGGGTTCATTTTTGCCCCTTAACATGAGGTAACCAGCATGAAACCATTCTTGAATTTTCAATGACCCTACTCACGATAAGTGGGTTTTTACACAATCCGAATCCCAAATTCACACAGTTTTAGTCGAGAACAAAAAACTGCATACCGCGATAAATTTTTATCTCGAACATTGTTCAAAAATAGTGATTTCTCAGAGCACACACAAGAACTACAGCTTATTTGCCATGAAAAACTTTTTCATGCTTTATCTGAAACGCCTTCAGCGTATGTTGGTTTGCCATGAAAAACATTTTCATACTTCTGTCTAAAACGCCTTCAGCGTATATTGGTTTACATTGCTAATTGGGCATAAAAAGTTTTTAGTGCATTTTTAGTATTGGGGCGTGTTTGGAGACAAATGTTCCCCAGAAGAAGAGGGTTAGACTTCAATTGGGAAGAAGCTCTATTGAGGGCTCCTTTTGGCAAAAGGAGACATAAATTGGGAGACTTAACCACACCCAGAAGACAACGTAAAGCCCCAGTCCAAAGACGTTCCCCAGCGACTTGCACCAAATACTTTTTACGCCCCTATTTTATTATGAATACTTTGATCCCCCTCATCTCGGTCTCATGAATCATGCATATGGACTCTATGAATAGTTTGGCCTTTTCACTAGACCAATCTAGTGAGGCGAGTTCACTTATTATAGCTTGGGATAGTTTTTCTGCAACTTTTGAAGGTTCTTTTTTATCCTTTACCTTTTCGAAGACCCTTTGGTTTACCATTTCTGAGATTAGTTGCTTTTTTATCTCCTGTTTGATCGGTGAATCCTTTAGATTCCTGAATGTTGGATCATTTGCAATTCTGTATCCAACTGTTCTTGCCATATTTGCTGTGATTGTGTTTATTCTCTGATTTATGTCCTGGTCGCGTGAGTAGTTGCGTACTCCATTTAAGAAGGTTCTCGCCTTTTCAATTACAGCATTTACCTCTTTTTCATTCATTTTTAAATCCCCACGAAGATTTTTCGAAATATTTGACCTAAATCTCTCTTTGGATCCCTTTTTTTGACTTCGTCGACGAATTTTTTTATATAATTGTCCACAATCTTTGCTTCACCGAGATTCCCTTGAGATTTTATGGCATTTGCAAGTCCTGTTAGTCCCTTCAAATCTAGAGATACGATTCTTGATTTTTCTTGAACGAGTTTAAGCTGACCGAATCCCTGAGGTTTGCCGTAACCCAGTTTAATTACTCCTGCGTTAACCGCACTATTTTGGATGTTTAATCCCAGAGACATTAGTAGCCCGCCCACTTCAAAGTCTCTTAGGCCAACTCCTCGTATCGTCGTTGAGAGCAGTGTACCTTTGGGAATACACTGCATTAATCCATAGTCTGCTGTTGGGGGGGCTTTGGAAGTATAAAACTTAACACTCCTTTGAACTCTTCTCCTAGGCATCCACGCCCTCTTTACCTTTACCAGTTTCGTTTCCACATCTTCGAGTGGAGCGACATCTTCGAAGAATACTTTCGAAATTGCAGGGTTTCTGTCCGATCCAAATAATTCGCTTGTAAGCTCTATTGAACCTGAAAGAGCCAGGTAATTTGTTGATGTTAAGCCCTTAAACGTTGAGCCGGGTATAGTGGGTTTGCCGTCTTTATTGTTTAGGTATTGTACCATGATTATTTCGGGTACACCATTTTCTTTGAGTTCCTTCATTCCCGTACTAACATGCACATCGCTAATAGTGGAGAGCTGGAGTTCCAACAGGTAAATATTTGTGAGTTCCCTACGATCTGTAAATAACCGTTCTGGAATTTTTCCTCTTCTTGTGAAATCAACCCTGATAAAATCATAGTATGAAGAAATCGCTCCTCCCGGCGCACGTGTTTGCTTGCTCAATTACCGCCTCCTCCGTTTCTACTGTTTTTCTGCTGTGAGATATTTCTGAAACTGAATTGCTAGTGATGAAAGTAATTTGTTAGTCTCTTTGCTATCTTCTACTGTGATTTTTGTCCCAAGATAGCTGGGTGCCTCCTCAACTGTTGCTTTAAAGTTGATTTCGTCGATTTCTCTGAGGGATACTCCATTGCCATTTTTTGTTTTGATATAAGTTGGTTTCATCGTTCCTATTGTTGGGTGAATCTCTATTCCCTCTCTAAGCTTTTCTCTGGATTTTCCGGGTATGATTAGAGTTAACTTGTTTATGGTGATGTCTACTGCGCCGTAGCCTCTGCTTTTGAAGCCTCCCAGGCGACTAATGCCCAGTGAGGCTAGCTCGATTACTGGCTGCACAATTCCAATAAATGCTGGTGAGAGGTTCCTAGTTGTTGCGAGAAGCCCCTCGAATAATGCACCATCCATTACACACTCAACCTCAAAAAGATTGTCAACACCCCCTGTCTCTGGATCAATTTTGATGTGCTTCCTATTTTCAAGTTTGTAGTTAGACTCCTTAGCTTTAAGGTCATAGAAAAATATCGCTGAGCCAGATTCCTTTTTTTCCGAAGAACCAAATATTTTACGGATTAATTGTTCTGCATTTCCTCTATTTGTAATGTTGGCTATTATCCTCTCCGAGTTGGCTCTGAAGAATCCTTTTAGAGAGGAGCCAGGTATGATGGGAACATTTTCTGAGTTCTTCATTATTGGTAGGTCTGATTCAACAACTGACATTTCCCTGCCTTTCCCAACCCTCAGAGGCGTTCTTGTGATTATTTTTGCTTCCATTTGGCTGAGTAGTACATATTTTCCAAAACATTTAGGTTCACTCATTTTGCATCCACCACTCCGTTTTTGGTTATCCCTTCTCTTTAAGTGCCTCATCTATGAATTGGTTTATGTCAGTGATTGGATTAGGTTTTTCACCCAAAGCTAATTGTTTGGGGGTATACGCTAAAACCTGTTTAGCCTTAATTGTGGTTAATCCATATCCTCTTGACTTCATTCCACCTAAAAATATCTCAAGCCCTTCCCCTAACTGTTTCAGAATTAATTTGTAGAAGACATTGCTTACATCGAGTGTAACATGGTCATTCAACTCGTCAAAAACGATTTTGAACCCAAAATGTTTTTTCTCAGGAACAAACTGGGCATCAAATAGACCTCCCTCCACTGCCCTATCCAAATCGTTATCGATTTTAACATGCGTCCGATCAGCCAGATCAATTTTCTCATAAGGAGTAGCGTCAGTTATTCTTAGCGGTGAAGCATATCCAGACACCCCAAACAATTTGTCGACAACCCCCAAGCTCTCTCTAAATTTTTCCATTTTCTCTCCTTGAGACTCTGCTTTTTGGAAATCGTCTACTTCCTTGTCTTTTGCTTTAACCTTCCTAACGTTGAACTCTCCATTTAGAGTTGTTTCGTCTAAGGAGGATAGAAGTCGTGTCACATGTGCCCTAAGCGCTCCTCTTATACTTGAGCCTGGAATTATGGGGTTTTCGCTGCTGTCAGTCATTACTGGCATATCCACTTCTGAAACGCTTAGAGTTTCTTTTCCCATTCCCACATGGAGTGGCTCCATAGTCTCAACTATGCAGTCAACCACGACTCGTCTCTTAAGTGTGCTATGGAGAGTTAACTCCTCGGTGCTCATCTTTAAATTTCACCTCTTTTACTTCTCCTTTCCCAGTTTAGCCAAAACCGTGAACCTCATAACAACATACTCCATGAGATTTCTAAGTTCTTCAAGATCTCCCTTGGAGGTTTCTCGCTTCAAGTTTTCATAAAATTTTTCAAGAGGCGTATTTCTTTCCCTTGAAGGCAAGTTCCTGGAGACCATGTATCCGAATCTTAATTTAAACTCGAGGTAGCTTCTGGAACCTTTAGCTAGCTCCAATGTTTTCCTAATTATAGTCGGTGTAACGCTTCCTTTTCTCTCTCCACTGCCTTCAGTGGTTATTATATCTTCCTCGATGTCTTTTAGAATCTTCTCTGCAGCTTTCGCATACTTTTCGGTGTCCTCTTTTTGCATATTTTTCATTCACCTCCATTTTTTCCAAAATTTAGATAGTGTATCTTATGATTTATTGTAACCCAGCCGAACCAAGGGTGGTAATTGTTCATGTTTGTCTCGATTTCGGCTAGGCTACGTGAAACTTCTTCCAAATCTCCTTTAGTGTAGAATACTCCCGCGTAGCCGGGATTAATTACTGGGGATAGAATGAAGTTTGGTCCAGAGTTTTTTTCGTCGTTAAACTCATATCTGATGTGAACACCCCTCTTGTAAGATAGATGGACGATTTGTTCACGGGGAATGCTAATCCTCTTCCCAACTGCATCAAAGGGGCGGCTCTCATTGAGGGGCAGGGGAGATAAACCAGTTACAGTTCCAAAAAGGTAATTCTTATGGGGCTCCTCTAAAAAGTTAACCATTTTCTTGCTAATTTCTTCGAACCCCTTCTTAATGGATTTTGCCCTCATTGAGATGAAATCTTTTAATTGTTCTTTCTTCTTGACTTTTAATTCTACAATGCCATTACCCCGCGATTTTCCAGTGCCAATGGATATCTCTCCATTGAGAGCGTCAATATTTTCCTCGTCGCCAATGGCGAGCGCTGTGAATTTTGTTTCTCTACTTATCGTGGTATAGCTGTATAGGTATCCTTTTTCCGAGGTTTTGAACTGGAGATTTATGGCCACGTGGGGTGAGTCATTGGTTTTGACTCCCAAATTTTTTATCTTACCGTCTTGAATATACACGGAGGATTCACTTTTTTTGCATGGGCCAGTTTTAGTCTCAATTCTTTCTAGGAGGGTTTCTTCTTTAGCCCATTTTTTAATAGACAATCTGTATAGAGCCATGAGCAAAAGGCCATCCACAAGTTCCTCCTCTCGTTCCTCCTCCCTTGATTTGAAGAGGCTTTGCAGATTAGGAATAGGGGGTGATTGTTCGAAATCTTTTTGTTCGAAGGGAAAACAGTAGCTAAGTTTTAGCTTTTTCTCAAACCAAATGCGATTATAAATACATTTTTCCCTCACACCGCAAGTACTGCATGTTGGAAATTCATTAGGACCATTTAGCTTTGCGCAGTTCCCGAAGCCACTCGAATAATTGTTTATAACTATTTTTCGTGCGATTCCCCCAAGAATAGTTGAGCTTGGAATGTATTCCGCTGTTTCTAGAAATCCTCCCTTACCCTTCTTTGAAACAATTACTATGGGAGTCTTAGCCTCTACTTCTACTAGTGCCACACTCATGTCATCACCAACTATATTAATTTTTCTAGACGTGGTTTGGCAAAATTTACAAATTTCTGGTCAACCTCAACCTTTTCAATCAGGCCTAATCCTCTTGACGCGAATCCTCCTATGAAATCGTAAGTTAAACCATTTAGACCAGCGAGGAGGATGGCTGCCTCCTCCTCACTTAGGGGGAAATTGCTGGTGAGTTTAAATTTTAATATTAGTTTTTTATCCTCACCCTCTAGCACTTCATAGGTAAATAGTGCTTGGTGTGCTACCGAGCCAAACACTTCATCGATTTTTATGCCTGTTCTACTATACTGCTTCACATTTTCCGAGGGGGGAGGTACTAATTTGATTTTAATTTTGCCTTCCTTCTTTCTGGCCCCCAGTTCAGTTACCCAACTTCCAAATAAAGCTTCCTCGAGGTTGGCTATTGCGCTCAGGCCCGTTGATTGGACAATTCTCCGCACCGATTTTCTTAGGACGCCGCGAAGGCTACTTGAAAGATTAGAAGTATAATAGCTCTCTTTTTTGCTTTTGGGTAGATGCTCTTTTACAACTGGTAGGTCAACTTCTAATCCGGCTCTTCCAGAGCCAATCCTGAAGCCTCCGCCAATAGTTAGGGAAATATCTATGTCCTCTTTCCAAGCCATTCAATCACATCCTAAGGGCTGCTCCTCTCCGTCGATAACAGGAGGGGATTATCTTTAATTATCTTCATGGCATTTGCAACGTCCCTGTGTCTAAATTTTATGCAATCCTCCTCCTTAACTGTAAGGTTATCCGCCAAGAGATTGTATCCTTCTCTTTCGGGGCGGTTCTTATCTAGGCGTGCAGCTTTGAACTTCATTCTGAGTTTGATCTCTTCCTCGTTGAGTGCTTCAATTTTGTAAAACTCGGCTACATTATTAGATCTGATTCCATATTGCTCTAGGAGCATTTTCATAAGTTTAACTAGTGGAAGGGGCTTCCCTTTCGTTGAATTATTTGAAAAGATTTCATCACCTAGGAGGGGCCAAGCAGTAGTGCAAATGCGCGTCATTTTTCCAAAATCTTTAGGCTCATAAATCTCTTTTACAAATTCTTTAGACGGAATTGTGGTGAAGCGTTCAAGCGCCACGGATATTTCACTGCCAAAAGCAATTTTACCCCCATCAAGTTTCTGTTTACGTTTACTATACCTCTTCGAGTAATGCTCCAATGCACCTAGAGCACCTAATGTGCCATGAACTGGAGCCTTACTGGGCGCAACAACCACACCGAGAGAAACGCCTAGGGGGAATACGGAAAGATTCTCATCCTCCCGCTTATCATACTTTTGCCTCCGCGGACCCAACACATCAAGAACTGAATCTCTAAACGCTTGGAGAAAAGTGAAGATGAACCCCGCATCTAGGACGAGGAAAAAGTCGTCTCCGCCAAAATAAACTATATCGAAAGGTAGGTAAAGTTTACTTGGAAGCTTCAAATCTTTAGACTCGATATCGGAACAATATTTTTCCGAGTAAAGTTTTAATTGGTGTATTATCACTTCACTCAATGCTTTGGCAATAGACCTCTGTATAACTTCCTTGAATATCTTTGATACTTTACGGTATAAGGTTAAATTGTTCATTGCTGATTTAATAAGACCAAAATTGTCCCCGTCGCCTCTTATAAAAGCAACATCCGAAACCCCTAACTCCCCTTCTTCGGGAATCCCCTTCCCCTTCAAAGCGTATTCTGATTGAAAACCAAGAAGATCCCAAGACTTGATCTTTCCAAATGAGACTGAGCCTGGGAATCCAGCTGCGAGTTCTTTGTATTCATTGTTTAGTTTCTCCTCCAGAATACCCCTTACCATTTTCATAATCTCATACATAGGCGAATTCTTAACTTCCTCTGAGGGTTCTCTCTCAGGTAAATAAATATGAGCTTTTTCCCCGAATTCTATTATAAGGAACTTTCCAATGTCTTTCCAAAGACTCATCCTGTGTTGGTCGACCTTTAAACAAACAGCTCCAGCCCTATACCCCTCCTTTTCATCATTTGGCAAAGAGTTTACCACATTTAAAACATCAGGGTCATTTTTTGGAAGGGCTACTTCTTCGAAACAAATGGAACAAATTTCCTCCGCAGGAACAGCCAAATCACTCTTTCCAGATGCCACATCGAGAAGAGAAATAGTATTATTTAATATTGTGTAGAACTCGCCGAAATTCCTCCTTCCTATTTTAGATAAGCTCTTCTCCTTTTCCCAGTTACTCCAAGTAAATTTTGGACCCGTTTTCAATTCAAATAAGTTGAAGCTAACTTCTTCTGGTGATTTGCAGCCCTTTAAACCAATCCCTCCCCCAACAACTTCCCCAAACCTTTTATTCAATGAATCCACAATTTGACTTAGCTCAGAGGAGGGTACAATGGCGAATATGCTTCCACTGGTAACATAAATTACAGACTCAGGAGCCAGCATATCCTCTAACTCTTTTGCAGCCAATCTAGTTGCCACTTCTACCAGAGAGCCTCTACCAACCAAGTGTCTAGCAGAACTAGATTTAGTAACATATCCCTGTATACCTGCCCCCTCAAGAAGAATCAATGCCAAACGTACATCCTCACCCAATCTTTCCTTAACATTCAACAATTCTGAATCAAGCTTCTTGAAACATTCATAATCTAAAGGAAAAATCTTTTTAATTCCTTCACATTCTCCCTCCTTATTTTTTGCCCCCGCCTCTTCGTCGAATTTCTCAATGAAATCCGCCAATTGTAAAATTTTTTGTCTATTTACATCATCAACGTGGCTGCCCAGCCACCTCAGTGGTTGAACAGCAACATCAATAATTTTACCAGCAAACACTCTGTCCTGAACAGCAACCTTATCAGCATAAGCCACTATCCATTCAACCTTAGTTTTCGGATAATACTCTGGCTCCGACTCCGCACCATAATGGTGTTTTGAGGCAGATACAGCTAAATCAGAGGCTAATTCACCAAAACCAATTTGTGAAAGGAGGCCTTTCACGGCTTTCCTAGTTCCCTCCTTATGGTCGAATAGGGGTTTCCCAGAATCGTGAAGTAGACATAGTGTCCTAACAACTTCTATTAAACCCTTCTTATCTTTCAACAGCTCTGCTAACTCACTGCCACCATATCCGGTTGCTAGGTCAACTCCTTTGTTCCAGAGTTCCGCTGCTATGGCTACTCCTACAGCTGAGGTGGCTATGGCGTGGTCGGCTAGGCTTGAAAAGAATCCGGGAAACCTTGTGTCTGATGGTATTTTGGACCATTCACAGTCCTCAGAGTCCAGGAGCTTCACTATTTCATCGTTTAGTATTTTTAAACTTTCTATGGTGTTTTTGCCAGTGATTTGTTTTTCTATGTTTTGTTTTACTCTGTCTAGGAATTTGCGGGTGTAGTTTTCCCAAGGGTTTGGATCCTCTGTTTTTGTGACTTTGAACGTTATGGGATCAACTAGGAATAGGGGATTAGTCATATTTTTTTCACTCCAATTTTAATCCTAGCTTTAGGGTTTCGCCAAATCTCCTTCCCTCATTTGTGAGGTAAACATTGTTTTGTGTGAGCTTTATCAGTCCAGACGCATCCATGTTTTCTAGAAGCATGAGGGGTAGCTTCACATTTGACCTCATCTGGGTCGATTCTCCAGTGAGTAATCTGACTATGTCGTTCAACATTGTTCTGGGATATGGCAAAACGGGTATGCTGATAACATTATATTGAGAGGGAGGAGGAAACATCAAATTGTCGAATATTTCTCTGTGTTGTTCATAGTAATTGTCCTTGTCGGGGCTTTCTGAGAGCTCCTTTATGTTATGTCGAGCTCTCTCCAACTCTATATCCATTGATTTAACCTCTGGAGTAATTATGTGGAATACCCCATTTACCTCGAAGTACTGTGCGAGTAGAGCGAGTGTGATGCACATGTCTTTTCTCCCCCCAGCCACACAAAGATATATCGTGTCGGTTTTGTGTACTTCTTTTTCTTTCCTTAGTACCTCTGCGCATATTTTCATGAATTTCAGGTTATCCTCATCTGATTTTACATCCGTGAAGGGTAACTCCACTGCGTGGGTGTGGACGTGTGGACACCTTTTCTTAACTGCACTCTGTATGAGAGGGATACCCTCCAAAACTGCTGGTTCTCTGGTTGCTATGATGACCAGGTCCGAGACCCTTCTGTCAAGTGTTTTTTCAACATACTCCAGAAATTCGGTGACTACTGGTGGGCTTGTGCTCAGAGGAGATATTATTGCGGTTTTTGTCACCTCAACCCCTCATGTTGTGGAAGAAATTTTTGAAACTAGAAGTTTCCAAGTGATTTGATAGTTTTTGGGTTTTTCCGCCCTAATAAATTTTATTGTTTCATTTTTAATATTGTTATTTTACGACACTTTCAAATTTAGCTTTGCTAAAATTTTTCAATAATATTTTTACAGTTTACAATTTTAATTTTATTGGAACATTGTTCGAATAGATTCTCATTTTTTGGGACAAGAAGCACTAATTATCAGAAATCCTTGAAAATACATTTATGGTCACTCTTGGAAAGGCTTACACTGAACCTCCAAAAAAGATGTAATTGGTGCAGTTATCCTATCTTAAAAATTGAAGGAGGAATGCCTCCAAATCAGTGTCAAAGCGTCCTTCAAGGAAAAAGCTTGACAATCGCCATCCTCTAAAAGGGAATCTCTCAACATATCCATTAGGAAGTCTAGTTAGTCTAACTATTGTTGAATTAAGAGCAAGAAGCCTTACCATTTCTTATACGGGGCATAAAAAGTTTTTAGTGCATTTTTGGTACTGGGCGTGTTTGGAGACAAATGTTCCCCTAGAAAAGGGTTAGGCTTCAATTGGAAAGAAGCTCTATTAGGGCTCCTTACGGCAAAAGGGGGAATAAATGGGATACCTAAAACACACGAAAAAAAGACAACTCGAAGCATTCGGGGACGTCCTCCAGCGGTTTGCACTAAAAACTTTTTACGCCCATGGAAGGTCGAACAAGTCTACATAGCTCAAGATGGAGTATGCGTAAGAGGTGGAAACTCTTTAGAGCACAGCTTCCATAGGCACCACAAGGATGGAAATCCCGCAAATAACAGCATAGAGAATTTAGAGCTTCCTTGCCCTGAATGCCATAAAGCAACCTTAGGCGATGCTATAGCCCAGCATAGAAAACAGGAAGAGAAAGGTCCTTAATGACCTAAACAGGCTCATAGATGAGTGCTTCGCTGAAAAGATAAGCGGTGCAGTTGTTGAGAGGCTGATGGAGGCGATCACGCTTTCTCTAAAAGTCAGCAGGAATCTAAATGAGATCGATGAGGGAATCGAAAGCCCGCCAGCCTCAATAGCCCTTCTCAAAAGGATGCAGGAGACAAGGATGCTCCAAGAAGCATACCTCGAAGGTTTCAAGGATGGCATAATATGGCTTTCACAGAACGAGGGCAATTGCAAGCACGGAGATTAAGTCTCTAATAGCTCTTTAAAATAAAAAGAGGGTGCCTCATACACCTTCTATTTTTTACTTAGATTATAATCGATGTTGGTGGATAACGCTTAAATTTAATCTTATTTTCCTCGATGTAAATTCCATAACTTTCCATAATATTTAAACCTATGATTACATCGCTAATTTAATCTTCAACCACTCCTATTATCTCCCTTTCTGGCAGAATGTATCCTTCAACTTCTATGTAGACTGTTGTATCGCCGATAAGAATGGCATTTTTGCCTTTCACTGCCAGAGGTATTTCCTTTGGTTCCTTCCTTGGCTCGTATTCTATTTTCTCAGCAAAAGCTTTGCTGAAATAGCTTCTTCTTGAGCCAGTATCGAATAAGGCTAAAGCTTCAACAACCCTTCCATCTTTACGGACTCTAATTTTCTTTTCAAACTCAACCATTCTTTTTCACCAATTTAAAGAGCAATAGTTAATGATAATCAAAATAGACAAAAAGTCAACGATAAACTTATTCATCTCCATTATTTCAAGCATCAACTTTTTCGCTAAAACAAATTTAGAGGACAATGAAATTAACTATGAAGAATAACATTGAGACATTTGAAAAAGAGCTGAATTCCATTATTGGGATTTGCGATGAGAAGATTAAGCGTTACAAAGCCTTGCTTGAGGAGTACGAAGCGCTTAAAGGCTCTGCTTTATCATTGCTTAATTTGAATAATAACACTAAAGGAAAGGATGGAAAAACACATGTAAACCCCAAAAATTCATCCGAATCTATCGTCCCTGGCGTCCTTACACCTCTTCGCCAGCGTCCGCAGGAGCCCCTCGTCCCCTTGAAGAGCCACATTCACCACCAAAAAGTAATGTTCAGGGGAAGGATTTGATTCTTTCCTTCAACCAGTCGCAAAACTTTTGAGGAGCACTATAACTTTCTTCGCTTTTTAAGCATAGCTGAAATTCTTGCTCTGCTATCCTTTGCATCATGGTCGTTTGCGTTGAGCTCTATTACTTTGTCATAACAGTTGAGCGCCTCATTAAACCTTCCTAGACAGACTAGGCAAAGGCCTTTGTATGACCATGCTCTGTCGTAGCTTGGGTCTAGTTGGATTGCCTTGTCGAAGCATTTGAGCGCTTCATCGTACATACCTAGATACCCTAGGTCTAAACCTCTGCAGAACAATGATGCGTCATAATTATGCTTATGGGCGCGTATTCTTGCACGCAGTTTTTCTATGTTTGGGAGTTCTTGATTTCGTATTTTATCAACCAATTGTAACCAACTCTTGTCAAGTTCAATTTTCTCAGCGGATATGCCCTCGAAAGCATCCATGTCAATTCGGCCTTCTTCGGTTACTGGAAAACCCATTTTTTTCAGCTTCGCTGAGTACTTTTTTAAAAAATCTTTGAGCTTCTTCTCACTTTTCGATATTGTACGCGCGCGGGGGCGCGAGGAACTGATTTCAATTTCTTCTATGTTCCCTGATGGAGCATGATAGCCCCTCTTCGATCTCGTAGCCATAATTTTTCTGTAAACATCCACGTCGGCTTGTGCCCACTCGATGATCATAAAGTCAAGACTGTCAAAAATATCCTCAAAAACTATGTCCTTAAGAAGCTTATTAGTTTCAGCCTCCGGCATTAGCAAGTCAAGTTTGCGCTTCAGATCGTTGTAGCCAGGCATTTCAGTGTAGCGCCAATACCAGAGATCAGGAATGAAGAAATATTTGATCCACCCCATTAGGTAGTCAAACCAATTTTCTAGGTAATATCTTAAATGGATTTTCGGACGAGCCAAATACCAATCCGCTTGCTGTATCGTTTTACTATCATAATATTGGCATTCTTTATGATCTTCAACCATCACTAAAAGACCGTTTAAAGCGGATATTTCATGGGAGGTAAAGACGAAGCTCATCCTATCTTCGTAGGGACCCCTAGGATCGTATAAATGGAACTCTATTCCAAAAAGATGCACTTCATCCAGTACTGGCCATTTTACTCGAATGTACTCTAACATGTCCGCCTCTTCTTCTGTTTCCTCTATTTTAACGCCCTGCTGAGTTAATAGAGCATTTTCAACCAATTCCGGACATATAAGGATTCTCCCATTAATTTTGTTATTGAACCATTTTATCTCGGGAGGTACTTCGTAATAACTGTGACTGACACTCGCAAGCTTCTTGATATACTTACACAACTCTAACTGAACTTCCTTTTGCTGGCATCTTCCTTTCCAATTAGCAATTACCGACCCCATTACCACCAACCTTTCCCTTTTAATTATCGGGCGTAAAAATTTGGTCGTGTTTTAAAATTGAAGTTTAATATTATCATGAAGGGATCACCTCCCTGCAACATCAAAGAAGAGGTGAATTCCCCTACACGAGATCGTTGCATCCATGCAAGTAAAAATAGTTATACCTGGTAATATAAAGGTAACTGTGGGGAACATTGCCACCACCATCCACAGCCTGGGCATCGAAAAGAAGCTGGCTGAGGAGTGATCCACGCCATCGACGAGAAAAAGTTGGAGGAATACTGCGGCCCAAAGAACGCCCGGGTATAGTATTTCAAAAAGTTATTGGCACATTTTTGCTATATTTTTTGTTATCGTGGGATAATGGGTGCTGTCGTAGCGTTGCAACACCTCTTTTAATCTCTACGCCGTTTTCAAAGTAGCAATAGCTGAGATCCCGTTTGATGATTCTGCCCAGCTGCTTCTGCCAGGTTGAGCTTGGGCGTGTACTTCGGAAGCCAGACCAATTTCGGTTCTGTTGGAAAAGTTTTATTTTTTTTCAATTTCCTTACCATTTTGACGAATTTTTTACAATTTTACAATGTTAATTTGAAAAATTTTCAGAAAAACAACAGATATTTTGAAAAAATTAAAATTGTTCAACACAGCCCTGGGATTGCAGTTGTACTTCTTCACGAGCCTTGACCCACAAATAGGACACGTGTCAAAACACGTCCTACATTCAACAACTTGTCGTTCCATAAATTAATGCCATGTTGCATAATTTCATTTTTTTCAGATTGCTTATTTAATTTTATGTTTTTTTTACAATTTTACAGTTCAAATTTGAAAAATTTTCAAAATATTATATAAATATATTAGAAAAAGTAAAATTATGCAACAAGGCATAAATTAACAAACACTTATATAGGAGTTTTGTTTAAACAATGGTGAGAGTGTCCTCCTTACAAAATTTCCGCGATAGCTAGCGCTGATTGGGGTAAGTGGTGAATTTTAACTTTTCCCACAATTTCAGTCTCACTACTCACTTTCCTTCCCCCTTCATATCTTTTCTCCAATCGCCTATTTTGGAAAGTTTACTGGTTGGGGAGATCGGCGGACAAAAATTTTTCAGTTTGGTTATGCCGAACCTGATGCGAATATTTTGTTTTGCTCTCTACTTTTAGTAAACTCATTGGTGGCTTGACTGTGGCTTGCTGTTTTTTGGAATTTTTCCACTTTCTAGTAGGAGACGTTCGCCGGCTGCCCAGTGATTAACTATCCTGATTCCTACATGGTCTTTCTGACGGACTCCCATCTCCCTCATGTTGAAAAACGCTTGACTAGTCATTTTTGGATCATGGTATCTTTCGTATAATTTTTGAATTTCAGGGAGATGTCTTCTCCCATTCGCGTTTCTCAGCCACTTCTCAAATTTTTCTGCCATATTTTTGTCTCCACCCACGGCTTTGAGTGAGAGTTAGTATGCTTTGTCGTCTGCCAGCAAGTCAATCAGTCTATCAAACTCAGCCCCCTTCCTGTTGAGGATTGTTTTTGCGGTGTTGGATAGGGTGTAATCTACGCGATTGTTGGAATAGCAAAGTTCTACAAGTCCTGCCCTCGTGAGGCAATTTATTCTCCGTACAAATTCGCTGTTTCCCAGATTCAGATTCCTTCTCAGCCACTCGTGGCTTCTCTCTTTCCCCTGTAAAAGCTTCAGAATCGAGTAGGCAAGTCGATCGCCTATTACCAGTATACCTTGTAGGAGCGGTTCCACTAGTATCTCATTTTTCAGTTGTTCCCTTATCTGAGGTATTTGCTCATTCAATGCCTCAAGTGCTTCCTTGCGAACTTCTTCCTTCGCCTCCTTAATTCTTTTGTCTAGTTCTCTCCTAGTTTTCCTGTAAAGGAGTTTGGAAAGCTCCCAAAAGAATTCAGAAAAAGCAGCCTCCCTCGACCTTCTCCCCATCAAATTGTATAAATCAGCTTCCAATTTTCCGTAGCCCTCGTCGGACTCATGTATCCCAATTTTTTCCAGAATTTCTTTTGTAGCCTCCTTCCTCGGCTTTCTAAAACGGTCAAAAAATTGTTCAGGTGTACCACCACACACCTTCCACCATTTTGTTTTCGGCTTACAGAAGCAACCAGGCTGTTGCCAGGATGGCTGCCGCTGGGACCACCACTCTTTAGGGCTTCCCCACCCATCCTAACACTCACATTCATCCTTAACACCACATCACACCCCAACTCTTTTATCCTTTATTTTTGCAAGCTGCGATCTCCCCAACCCCAATCATTGAGCACTAGGAGCAATCCCCATTTTAACCTCACCATATATTTAGGGGGAATTGGGATAGTTAAATCTTTCTCGAACACCAGTATTTGAAAACGAGTTTTTGGGGTAGGGATACCCTTATAATGGAGTAAAGGGAATTCCTACCCCTTAGTGATTCACATGATGAAAATACTTCTCCTCCAAGGTATAATAATCTTTCTCCTGATCACCTTAATAATTCTCAATAGAAGGAAAACCCCAACCACAACCACCCATCCTCTAGGCAACCTCTCCCTCGAGAAAGCCCTGGAAACCATGATCAACGCCGGTTTCCTTCCCGGCGATAGATTCGCAAAATCTTTTTTC
>JAHAWU010000203.1 GCA_018383815.1 Candidatus Jordarchaeia archaeon
TTGGTGGCTGCTATTCATTAAACACAGAGTATCTGTTTCCATATCTTATAATAAGCGCTTATAAGAGACAAAAAACTTACCCAAAAAATCTTCCGAACATTATTGGTCTTCTCCCAGCGTCTTCCACGCAGCCTGGAGGAGAACATCGTCTGGCAGGGAGATCTTGGGCAGTCTCAAGGCGGAAAGTATATATTTCTCAACCCACTTAGAACGATTGAGGGCTTCACCCCTCATTCAGTGTCACCTCAAGTTTTAACGTGTAAGAATATGGGGGGTGACACCTACAAATTTTTGGCTCATAATCCTGTTATACAAGCATAAAACACGTTCTCAGCGGAAAAATTCCAAACCACTGGGAGGTGGGGCTTTCTCCTCTTCTTTCCCCTTTTGCAGGCTGGGCAGTTCTCCGGTTTAACCGTGTGGAGTTTTTTCCAGTTCTCCTTCCAGAAACTCGTAATCAGCTGGTATATGGTCAGGCTTAAGTACTTGATTTGGCTGAGAATGTCTTGGGGTACCTCCTCGACGGCGGAGTCTACGCGGCTCCTCCGGGGAATGGGGTACTCCTTCCTCGGGGAGAACGGAGTACGCTCCGTGTCCTCGAAGACAGTCTCAAGCCAGGTTCCTACATCCATGGGGCCTGGCCTCCTTAATCTGTTTGTTTTGTTTCACTGTGTATTTTAAGTATGTGTTTTGGAACTCAGAAATGTTTCCCTCTTTATAAATAAAGCCGCATAAACCTAAGAAATACTGTTCTCCAGCAAAGACACCAAAAAACCTAAAAACAAACAAAAACAAAAAATATACACAACAAAAACAAGAAAAGGGGAAAAGCCATGAGCGAAAACCAAAAACCCACACAAAAATGGCAACAAAAATTCGGAGGCAGTGTTGAGTGTTGTTTTGTGGGTGATGTGGACGGAGACGGAGAAAACGAAATAACAGCAGGAACCTTTGATGGTACTCTTGGGGTTTTCAGTGGAAAAACAGGAAAACAAAAATGGCAACAAAAATTCAAAGACAGTGTTGAGTGTTGTTTTGTGGGTGATGTGGACGGAGACGGAGAAAACGAAATAACAGCAGGAATCGGTAAGACTCTTAGGGTTTTCAGTGGAAAAACAGGAAAACAAAAATGGCAACAAAAATTCGAACACAGTGTTGAGTGTTGTTTTGTGGGTGATGTGGATGGAGACGGAAAAAACGAAATAACAACAGGAACCCTTAATGGTACTCTTGGGGTTTTCAGTGGAAAAACAGGAAAACAAAAATGGCAACAAAAATTCAAAAACAGTGTTTGGTGTTGTTTTGTGGGTGATGTGGACGGAGACGGAAAAAACGAAATAACAACAGGAACCCTTAATGGTACTCTTAGGGTTTTCAGTGGAAAAACAGGAAAACAAAAATGGCAAAAAAAATTCGGAGGCAGTGTTGAGTGTTGTTTTGTGGGTGATGTGGATGGAGACGGAGAAAACGAAATAACAGCAGGAACCTTTGGTGGTACTCTTGGGGTTTTCAGTGGAAAAACAGGAGAACAAAAATGGCAAAAAGAATTCGGAGACTGGGTTTTGTGTTGTTTTGTGGGTGACGTGGATGGAGACGGAGAAAACGAAATAACAGCAGGAACCTTTGATGGTACTCTTGGGGTTTTCAGTGGAAAAACAGGAAAACAAAAATGGCAAAAAGAATTCGGAGACTGGGTTTTGTGTTGTTTTGTGGGTGACGTGGATGGAGACGGAGAAAACGAAATAACAGCAGGAACCTTTGGTACTCTTGGGGTTTTCAGTGGAAAAACAGGAGAACAAAAATGGTAAAAAGAATTCGGAGACTGGGTTTTGTGTTGTTTTGTGGGTGATGTGGATGGAGACGGAGAAAACGAAATAACAGCAGGAATCGGTAAGACTCTTAGGGTGCTTATTCCTCCTGGGAGGGCAGCGGTTCTTCGTCGTCGTGAGGTTCTTTCTTCTCTCCTAGGTGTTCCGCGTCGACTCTTGGATGAGGGGGTGTTGTGGGCAATGCTGTTCGATGAATTGAATCAAGATGGGTCAACGAGTCTACCTTTTATGACGTTCTGATTTTTATATTCTTTTGTGTTAACTTTCTGTGGTGGTTTGGAGGGGGAAAGCGCGTTTAACCCCCTGTTTTTGTGGATTTTCATGCCGGGCGGGGTTGGAGTAGAAAAAAAGGTTCCCGGACAGGGGAGGAAAAGCGGATTTAACAGTTTGAAAGAACTAAAAACAAATCACCAAGTAATAAATAGTAGACTCACTGACTGCAGCATTAAAAAATAGCGTATTGTTTAAAAGTAAAAAGGAATATTATTTTATCCATTCCGTTACGGTAACAATTCAATGTAAAAAACACTCAAGGGAACAACCATTAAAGTTGAAAAATGCTCCGGAGCAAGACTTGAATTGACTAAATTAAACACACCCAGAAAAGTGATGGTTGCCCTCCTAATTCTGAGCTTCTTTTTATTGGCAGTTTACCCCTCAATTTCCTCACCTCCCGCAATCCCATTTGTAGTTCAGTTTTCAAGTCCCAACGTAGACTCTAACTGGATTATCGATCCAAAAATTAAACAAATGGCAAAAAGCCTAGAGGGTGGGTGGATCCCCATAACAATACGCTTCAAGGACTACCTTAACGCAAGTATGGTAGAGGAGCTGGAGAACCTCACATACCTAAAAATAAAGAGAAACGCCAATGGTGAACCCTTCCTTGTAAACTTGGGCGACATTCACATATTGTCCTGTGAAATTCAGGGATACGAGAAATTGGAGGAATTAACCAAAAACTACCGCGACAAAATACTATATGTGGAAAACAACTTTAAACAACAGCTCTCCCCAAACATTGTTAACGAAACACAAAACATCATCCAAACTATGAGTATCCTAGACAAAAATGGGGAACCTCAGGCAGAAGACATAGGGCAACAGCAGATAATCAGGTGGTGGGTAGAGTTAACCCACGCCCCCGAAGTCTGGAACCTAAAGATTAACGATAGAAATATTACGGGTCAGGGTGTAAGCATAGCATTTCTAGATGCGGGAATAGACGATAAGGAGTTTGAAATTCCCGGAGGCCATTTTTACAAAGAAGGTGTTGGAGAAGTAATCCTAAATATTGAGGGCACTACAGGAATTATTTATGACACCATTAACACCACCTATGATCCAGTTCCAGATATTCACCCCTACGGAGTGAATCACGGAACCGCCTGCGCCGGCACCGCTGCAGGGGGTGAGGGTAGAGGAGTAGCGAAGGGTGCCAATATAATTGACATCAGGGTCATTGATTGGGATTTCGGCTACGACCCCACGACCCTCATGTATTGGATGGCCTGGTGCGTAGCCAACCGGGACAAGTACAATATTACTGTAATCAATTTTAGTGATGGAACAGATAACCCCATCCGCATGAGCCAAACCCTCACAGAAATGATAAATTATATCCAGCTCTACTGCGGAATAGTGGTTTGCCTAGCTGTAGGAAACAATGCCAATAGGATAAAATCAGTCTCAAATCCCGGTAACGCTGAGTTCGCCATCACCTCAGGAGCCGCCAACAAATACGGCCTTCCATCAACCATCACCAGCTTCGGACCAACCTGGGACGGACATCCCAAACCCGAAGTTCTATCCCCGTCCACCAGTGGACATACCAGTCTAGCTGGCCCCACAACCGCAGGGATTTGCGCAATGCTTGCCCAAACCTGCAAGGAACTCAACATACCGAGAGACGAATGGTCTCTCAGGATAAGGGCAGCCATAATTAGATCCGCCTCAATGAATGATATACTACTTCCAGGTTGGGATCCCGCTTCAGGATATGGACTGCTTAATGCCTTTGATGCCTTCCACCAGATTAATGACACATCATCCTGGTCTAAGCACGTAGTTTTTGCCAAGTGGCCTTACACCTTCGCCTACCCCGACGGCGTCTACCTTATACCTCTAGGCTCCACCCTGCTGCCAATCTACTATTGGAATGTGAGGGTAACGGTGGAGTGTGTCGGTCAAGATATGAGTCCCCACCTTGTTTGGCTGCAGGACTTCAAACCCATTAATAGTTTGACAGTAATAGGAGACCTCCAAGGAGTGTGGATTATGTCCCTCGGACAAAAAAACAGTATAACCTACCAGGTTTTAGCACTAACTCCCCTTGTGTTCTTCCCTCCCGCCTCAGTGGTATGGCTATAATCGGCAAGAACTAAAAACCACCATTTTTGGGTATCCTTATTTTCTTTTTGAAAATTTTAAAATAGTCCCGTACCATCGATAGTTGTATGGTGATGATTGTTTGGGTAGGTTATACGTTTAAATCTTTTGGTTACTGCGCCTGCGCAGTAACCGCCGCGACGCCCGTGCCGACTAGGCTCGGCTCGTAATCTACGCCGTTCTTCCAAACGGTGTACATGAT
>JAHAWU010000068.1:0-12674 GCA_018383815.1 Candidatus Jordarchaeia archaeon
TGGGGCCTGGCCTCCTTAATCTGTTTGTTTTGTTTCACTGTGTATTTTAAGTATGTGTTTTGGAACTCAGAAATGTTTCCCTCTTTATAAATAAAGCCGCATAAACCTAAGAAATACTGATACCTGCGTTAGGACACAGGACTTAGTAAGTCTCTACAAGAAAAAAATAGAAAAAATAAAAAACAAAACAACGAAACCGCAACCCGAGAAATAATTATCACTCTTTTTTCAACCTAATACCAAAAAGGAAGATCCGAATAAAAACAATGGGTATTGACAGAGACACCAACGCAAAAAGTTGTTTGATTTGATCAATTATTTAAAACTGTATCTTTAATTCCTTCAATTTTCTTTTCAAAGTGTCAAACCTTTTCTGGCGGTCAGGAAATTCTTCCCAAGTAGAGTAAGGCATAACCTCTTCGTGGCGGATTTCATTTAACATTTTTTTAAGCTCCAGACTACTCAGTTCCTTCTTTGATACGGCGGTTTTAACTGCCCCAGAAACAATATCAATAGTTAAATCCTTGCCATCCCTGGTTTTGGCTTTTTCACCTTTCCCAACCCAATCCTTAAGCAAATTTTTCAAATCCCTTTGTTTCTCCTTAGCAGAAGACAAAATTCTTTCACTCTCCAAAACTTCCTTCTTTAAATTTCCTTAATTTCTAGAATTAACAGATTACTCTATGTCAATTAACAAATTTATGATTTACTCATCAAGGCTGAGAAATCAAATAGAAAAGGAAGCTAAAAAACTAATCTACAGCTAAATGCGGAATAGTATTCACAGTTAATATTTGTAGAATATGCAAAAAGAAATAAGAGATAATACCAATTTTAATATTAGAGAAAAAAAGGGAAGTCAAGCTATTGTTATGGGAGCTACTTGTTGTAAGTGAAGCCATAAGAAAATTGCTGGATAAAATCCAAAACAAAGAAAAAAAGAAGAAAAATGAAAACAAATTACCAGAAAAAACTTAATAGCATCCCTCAAAATACCACATTTGATTCCTTTAAAAATTTTTAAGGTAAAACTAATTCCTACAAATAACCTAAATATATCAGAGGTGAATTCCTATGCTTGAAAAGAAAGTTGGAACTGTATTCACATATTTCAAGAATGTTGGAGTTGCGGGGGTGAAGCTCGAAGCAGAGTTATCTGTAGGTGACACCATTCGCATAGTTGGGGCCACCACAGATTTTCAGCAAAAGGTTGAAAGTATGCAGATTGAAAAGGTTTCCGTTGAAAAGGCAGTAGCAGGAGATTCTGTGGGCATCAAAGTAAAGGAACGTGTAAGACCAAATGATGTGGTATATAAAATAAGTGAAAAATAAAAAGGCGGGGCTCTCTTCTCAATACTCTTTGGAAACACTGGAAATACTGGAAATGATAGTTACACATGTGATTATTAACCAGATAAACAATAAATAATTATGTCACTCTTTGTGAAGAGAGGACGTTAACGAAGATGATGCGGTTCAGAGATGAGGTTTATAACTTGGCCACCCCCCTAAAAGACCCTAAAATTGAGACTCACAATATACCTCCTCTGGACGCGGAAACAGCCCACTTCAAGGTGGGACGCTACACGTGTAATCCACACTTCAGCCGCTTTTCTTGCCCGCTTGAAAAAAGCAACTTAAACGTCCTCTCTCACCCCCAATTATAAAATGTACATACTGGAGAATGATCTCATTGAGTGGTGTGCTATCCCTAGAAGATCTGCCTGGAATAGGGCCTGCCATATCCAAAAAGTTAAGTGAGAGCGGCTATAGAACTCCTGAAGCCGTAGCAGTTGCTACACCAAAAGAACTAGCGGCAGCAGCAGATATTGGAGAATCAACCGCTGCAAGAATCATTGAGGCAGCCAGAGAGAAATTGAATATCGGATTTATATCCGCCGAGGAATATCTAGGTCAAAGAAAAAGTATATCACAGATTACCACGGGAACCAAAAATTTGGATCAGCTGCTAGGCGGTGGCGTCGAGACCAAAGGAATCACCGAACTATTCGGAGAATTCAGAACCGGCAAAACTCAGTTATGTCATCAGCTTGCAGTAACAGTCCAACTACCCGAAGAATTGGGAGGGTTAGAAGGAGAAGCAATTTATATTGATACCGAAGGAACTTTTAGACCTGAACGCCTAATTTCCATTGCTGAAAGGTTCACATTAGAACCCAAAGAAGTTTTAAAAAAGGTTACTTTCGCTAGAGCCTACAACTCGGATCACCAACTCTACCTCTCCCAAAGTATAGAAGAGCTAATTGAAAAAGGAAAAAATATCAAACTAATTATAGTAGACAGCATCGTAGGCTACTTTAGGGCAGAGTACATAGGACGCGGTATGCTCGCAGAACGTCAACAGAAACTAAACAAACACCTTCACACATTATTAAAGCTCTCAGAACTATACAACTTGGCCGTAATAGTTACAAATCAAGTTATGGCAAAGCCAGACGCCTTTTTCGGTGATCCTACCTCACCAGTCGGCGGGCATATTGTTGCCCACAACTGCACCACCAGAGTCTACCTGCGAAAAAGCAGAGGTACTCAGAGAATAGCCCGCCTTGTAGACAGCCCATACTTACCCGAAGCTGAGGTAGTCTTCAGTATCGAAGAAGATGGAGTAAAAGATGCATAAACCAAGCCAAATTTTTATGAACTACTCCTACTAAAACAGTAACTACTGCAATAGAATATGAAGGGCAAGTTTAAAAAACGCGTGAAATTACGTGGTCTTCACCATTAGAATATGCGCGGTAAAGTGTTTCACAATGATTCTATTTTTCGATTCTAATTAAGATTTTCCCAACTACTACATTAAATTTTTAACAATCAACTACAAAAGAGACGCTCTTTCACATATTCGCTCATTTTGATTTCTCTCTTACACGTAATCCCACTCTACGTAGATGCCAAATAATTATAAAGCGGACTATATTTTAATCTTCCTACAGTCAATCTTCATTTTTATAGGCTGAGCATATTTAAATGACAGGAAACTCTAAACTGATTGGGCGTAAAAATATTAATAATTGTATATTAAGTAGCTAAGAATTGAAAGGTGGCAGTCTATGAAAGTAGAAAGAATAGATAGAGTGGTCATCGCTGTCAAAAATTTAGACGAATCAATGCGATTCTTTTCAGACCTTCTGGGAATAACTTTTGATCCCGCAGGTTCTTCAGATGAACAACTTGTGAGAGCCGCTTATAGCTCTTCAGGGATAGAATTAATGGAGGCAACCCAATCCGATTCACCAGTCGGCAAATTTGGAAAAAAGGGGGGAAGGCCTATACGCAATTGTTTTTAAGGTCCCCAACATAGAAGAGGCAGCCGCAGAACTTGAGAAAAAAGGAGTTCGAAGAGTGGGGACACTTGATTTGGGCGCGCTAAAAGAAGTTATGTTTCATCCTAAAGATACACACGGCGTAATGATAATTCTGGCTGAATACAGAGAGGTGCACCCCGCAACTGCAGCTGTTGCGTTGAGTTTACTACAATTAAAAAAAGGGTAGTTTCACCCTTGTCTCGCGTTTAAAAATAATAAATCGCCTTTAAACATTAATTTTGTTATGGAGGTTTATTTTATGGAGCAGAGTTTAGTTCTTTTGAAGCCCGACGCAGTGATTAGACGTGTTGTTGGTGTACGCGTTTTAGAAAAATTTTTAGATAAGAATTTTAAAATTGATAACTTCCTAGAGCTTCAAGTTTCTGAAAATCTCGCCGAGAAGCACTATGCAGAGCATAAGGGAAAGCCGTTTTTCCCCAGATTGAAAGAGTACATAATGCTGAGTCCGGTCGTGGCAATGGTAGTTAGCGGGGATGGAATTATTAGAAGCATTCGAGAAATGGCTGGAGCAACAATGGCTAACAGAGCGGAGCCCGGAACAATTAGGGGGGATTATGGGGTTTGGGGTGGAATCAACGTTATACATGCCTCAGACTCAATCGAGAGCGCAAAACGAGAAATAGATCTTTGGATAAGCGAAACCCCCCTAGGCGAAAGTGATGGATTTAAAAATGCGAAAAAATACATCTCTAAATGGGCACCTAAAACAAGCATAGATGTTACCCATAATCTTAGAGAGGCCTGCAGGAAACTTTCAGAGAATCCTAACACCGTAGAAAGCATTAGGCGGCAAATAGGAGCCTATCTTCTAAATGAGAATCCACATGCAAATAAAGACCAGCTAAATAGACTCAGGGACGCGATTATACAAGCCGTTTTAGAAGGTTAAAAGTTATAATCCCTTCCTTCCAAGGTGGACTGCCAAAATAATTTAAATAACTTATTGAGGAGCTCTCCTATTGTTTCTGGTAGGATTTTGTCCACTTTAATTTTCGTGGTTTTCTATTTAACTCTAAAAGGTTTTTTCTGCACTTGCTGGAACAGAAGTAAAGGGATGAACCATCTTTACGAACATATTGAATGCCTGTCCCAATCTCAAGTTCCTCTCCACAGAATGAGCAGTTGTATTTTCTCACCATCATTACTCGCCACGTGTCAATTGTTTCCGAATCCCCTTACCTGCCAAAATATAAGAATCTTTCTATACTCAATGCTTCTTGTCTAAGACTTATCTGCAAAAAATGTTCTCACTAAAAAATACAAACTAGTGGCAGGACTCAATTTAAGACACTTTAACTATAAACCAACAAGAATGATGGGTATGCTGCCTCAGACTGAAATTGTCTTCCATGCTTAGAAAAGGGGGCAAAATTTTCTCAAAATTTCTCACTCATCTAATTATTTCCTATGAGTTTAATATACCATTTCAGAAAGTTAGTAAACTGTATTTACTAAGAAAAAGTTTTAAAGGTTTAGGCGACACCTTTTGTAATGGAAATTTTGGAGTATGATAAGCATGAGCACCGAAGATGTATCTATTCCCTCAGAAGTAATAAGTGTAATTGCCCGTACAGGCGTAACTGGAGAGATAATACAGGTAAAGGTACGTATTCTTGAAGGCCGCGACAAGGGACGTATCCTCACACGTAACGTTAAGGGACCTGTGAGAAAGGGAGACATATTAATGCTAAGGGAAACGGAGAGAGAAGCAAGGAAAATAAGACCCCGCTAATCCCCCAATAAAAATTTCAAATTTAATAATCAAGTATTATAGACTCCTCAAAAAGAGATTTCGAAATCCCTTTTACTTCCCCATTAGAAAACGAATAAAACAACTATTACTTTATGAATTATACTGGAACAAGACCTAATATTCATATCAAAAGATTAGTTCTCAGCCAAGCGGAATTACCGATATATTCTTTGTGATATCCTTTCTGATTTTACGTTAATTTTCCTAACTTTCAATTTTATTGTAAATAAAGCTTCTCTAAGAACACAGTAAAGTGGGAACATATATCCACTAAGCGGGAAGTGATGTTCCTATAGACATTTTCGATCCCCTAAGGAATTCTGCTCTAAGCCTTGTTTTGTTCTGGCATGGTTCGGTTACAATCCTTTTAAAAACACGGATGTAGATTTAGTGGTGGAATTAGCAGCCTTGATAATAGTTCTTTGAACTGGTCGACCTTTTTGTTTTTTCAATTTAAATTTCACTCGCTAAAAGAAGCTTTTAAACTCTTTTTATATTATGAATGTCTCTCCGTTGGTAGGGCAGAAGGTTTCTAGTCCAAATTCTTTTTCCACATCCTCTTTAAACGTGGTACATACTTTCTTTTCACCATGAACTAGGAAGACGGTGGTTTCTGAATTCCGCTTTATCGACTCAATGGTTTGGATTAGTTGGGGCCTATCTGAATGTGAGGAAAAGTTGAAGAATTTAATCTGAGCATTAACTTTGCTCATCCCGCCTTCTGTAGGATATTGCCCAGTATCTAGTAATGTTCGACCTGGTGTTCCCGGAATTTGAAAACTTACTAGGAGAACTGCGCTATCTGGCTCCTCGGCCAATATGTTCATATAGTGGCTTACGGGGCCACCCTTCATCATACCTGCGGTGGTCACAATAATTCCTGAGGCGGAAACTGCTTTGATTCTGTCTGCGTCATTCTTCACCCATCGGCAGGAGCTGAGGGATTTCAGCAAGAGTTCATAATCCCTAACAAACTCTGGGTGCCGACTTATTACTATGCTTGCACTCCTAGCCAAACCGTCCAATGTGATGGGATACTCCACATTATTACTTTTAAGAAGGCACAATATTTCTTGAGACCGCGCGACTGCAAATGCAGGTACTAAAACAGTTCCACCATTTCTCAAAATTTCATTTACCGTCTTTATAAACTGTTTTTCCGTGTTCGCCCGGTCTGGATGGGTTTCTAATGCATAAGTGCTCTCCAATATTAATGCATCCACTTTTAACTGTTCAAATTTTGCCCCCTCCAACAATTGGGTTTTAATAGTATTAAAATCAGATGTATAAAGTAGCCTTTTTCCTTCTGCCTCAATTAGAAGAGAGTAACTTCCCGGAATATGACCGGCGTTCAAAAAAGTTACTTTACAATCATGATTCAAAGATATCTTCTGATTATAATTCACAAAAACACAATTCTTTAACGCTTTAATCTTGGCCTCTTTACCGAATGGTAACCTCTCCAATTTAAACATATCATCATAAAGGATATCCACAAAATCATAAGTGGGCCTTGTCAAATAAAGCGGAAAATTATCAGAAGTATACAAATAGGGAAAAGCACCAGAATGATCCAAATGCGCATGAGTCATAAAAGCAGCATCGACTTCTTCTGGTGGCTCGAGAGGAAGCTTCGCTTGGTTGCGGCGATTCATATAAATTCCATAATCCGCCAAAATACCGCAACCATCAACTGATATGAAAATACCAGACCCACCGACAGACTGGCATCCTCCTAAAAACTGAATTTCCATTAAAGTAAACCTCCGTAACACATTTCGTTCAATTAAGTTTAACTAACCTCTATCATGTTCTAATTGCAAATTACTGTTTCTCCGACAATTATTGTGCGAAAGAGAAACAACTTGTTTCAAAATCTTTTGCTAATTTTCCTATAACAAAAGACTTTAAACAATAACCAAGAAAACATAAGTTTCTTTTTACAATTACACGTTTCACAGAGACCTATAAAAATATTCCGTTTAAAAAACTTTAACGTAAGGGACATACATCCTTAACATCTTGTTTAAAAATGAATATTTCATTCAACTTAATTTTCAAATTAGGAAGTCTACAGCGCCCCCATTGGAGGTCAATAAAAAACACAAAAATAACTTCTCACGTTCTGGCAGATGGCAACACCATTAGGCTCTACGGCTAGGCCCCTCCTTGTAAAAAGCTTTATCCCCAATAACTCTTAAAGATAATTTACAGCTCCTTTATTAATTTATGCACACCGTTACATTTTTTACCGCGGAAACCGGGTTTAAAGTCTCAAGATATGCCCCCACCTTACCAACCTTACTTTTGAACACTATTGGCTTCGTCTCCACTCACCTATCAAAATATTACGCATCAGATACATCTTAGAGAACCCTACCTGATACCTCAAGGAATGCCTTTAATACTAATTATTGGCAAGTATTAAAAGGAAAAGTCTACTCATTTGTGTCCTAACAATTTGCTGAATAGCTATAAAAAAACTTAAATTTATGCTTCATATTCTTTCCAACAACAGCGAGCCGCCGTAGCTCAGCAGGTAGTTACGCCATTAAAGCAGCCAAAAGCGCCAGACTTGTAATCTGGTGGTCACGAGTTCAATCCTCGTCGGCGGCTCCACCTTCTAAATTCAAAAAATAAAGAAAACTGAAAGCCATTTTTACACTAATTCTTTAACTTCTTAGGGTCTAAAAAATAATAAACAGTTTAAAAAGAAATGGTAAAAGTAGTGCTGAGGGCGAGACATTCGCTGTCTATTTACGTTTTAACAGTTTCGAACTCGCGACTTCCAGATCTCTACTCTTGTACTTTTCTGACCCCATTCTGTACAGGATTATGAGTCTGGCGCCCATACCAGGCTAGGCTACCTCAGCTCTACTTTGTGGGTACATGTTTGTCTTTTTAAAAGATAAATTTTTTCATTAAAGACACTTTGTGTAGCTCTTTGTTGGATTATTGTCCCTTTTTTTTATTTTTGGCAATTTTTCGTTGATAGTTAAGCTCTTTAGGTGGTTGGGTAATACTAGAAATTGAGGAGCTTGCGGTGTGGGTGTTTTATGAAGTTAGAGTTCTGGATTTTGGATGTGGGTCAAACTGTTGAAAATGGTGTTTCTAAGGTTTTGATGTGGGGTATCGATAATAATAATGTTAGAGTTCTGGTGGTAGACGACATTTTCCAGCCGTATTTATATGTTCTCCCGAATAGTGGGGTTGATCTGGGGGCTCTTGCTGAGTCTTTGAGGGGCCTCTCAATTAAGGAAGCTCCCATTTTAGGGGTTGAAGTTGTTAAAAGAAAGCTGTTCGGGAAATCTTTAGATTTTCTTAAAGTTGTTTTTGGGAATTTTGATTATACTTCAAAATATGTTAGAGCCTTTAAGAAGTGCTCTGGTGTTAAAGACTGCTTTGAGGCGGATATTAGACATTACATGCGTTACTTGGCGGATAAAAGGATTCGTCCCTGTAGTTGGTATCGTGCAGAGGTTCAAAAGGTTGAGACCGGGAAAAACGGTAAATATGCTGTTTATAGGCTACTTGAGGATTTGACTCCTGTGGAACGCTTAGATTTACCCAATCTGCGGGTGATGGCATTCGACATTGAAATTTATAGCCCCTCTGGTGCCTTAAATCCGGATAAGGACCCCGTGATAATCATTAGTACGGCTACGTCTAGTGAGAAGAAGCAATTCGTTGCTGAAGACAGTGAAGATAGGGAAGCTATTGAGGGGTTTTTGAATTATGTCACGGATTTTGATCCCGATGTGATTGTGGGTTTTGACTCTAACTTTTTCGATTTTCCTTTTCTTATCGGTAGGACTAAGAGGCTTCGTGTGGGGTTTCCTTTAGGTAGGGATGGCTCGGAGCCGCATCCTAGTGTTTATGGACATGTTTCTGTTGCAGGAAGGGCTCACTTGGATCTTTATGATATGTCTGAGACTGTGGTTGAGATTAAGGTTAAGACTCTGAAGAATATTGCGGATTACCTTGGAGTGATGTCTAAGGATTCTCGGGTGGCGATAGACTATGCGCAGATACCTAAGTACTGGACTGATAGGAATTTGAGAGAGCAACTTTTGCGGTACGCGGCTCAGGAAGTTGAGTCCATAATGGGTGTGGCTGAGAAATTGTTGCCAACCGCAATTTCCATGAGTCAGGTTTCAGCCATGCCTCTTGACCAAGTCATGCGTGCTGGGGTGGGGTTCAGGGTGGAAAACATGCTTATAACTGAGGCGCACCAAGTGGGGGAAATTGTTCCTAACAAGGCGGGGTACGGTGAAGGAACATATACGGGTGGCTATGTTTTGAAGCCTGTTTCAGGGATTCATGATAACATTGCGGTTTTTGATTTTGCCTCTATGTATCCAAACCTCATGATAAAGTATAATATTTCCCCCGACACCTATGTGCCACCGGATGAGAGTGTTTACAAGGATGAGGTGAATGTTGCTCCCGAGGTGGGGCACCGCTTCCGAAAGTCCCCTCCTGGTTTTTACAAAAAGATTATTGAGGGATTAATAGAAGAGAGGAGAAAAATTCAGAGAAGTATGGAGAAATTGAAGCCTCAAACATTGCAGTACATTATGATGAACGAGAGACAAAAAAGCATTAAGACTATGACTAATGCTGTTTACGGTTATTGCGGCTGGTTGGGCGCCAAATGGTACCTTAAGCCCGTGGCTGAAGGCACAACTGCCTGGGGAAGAGAAGTCATAAAGGAAACAATAAAATTAACCAAACAGTATGGGCTCGAAGTTATCTATGCTGATACGGATAGCGTCTTTGTAACTAATACTGACAGGGTTGACGATTTTAGTCGAGAGGTAACACAAAGGTTAAGCCTGGAAATAAAACCAGAAAAAGTGTATAAGAGGGTTTTCTTTACTGAGGCAAAGAAAAAATATGCAGGCCTTTTGGAAAATGGTGAATTAGATATTGTAGGATTTGAGGTTGTAAGAGGCGACTGGCCAGAAATTGCTAGAACGGTACAAGAAGAGGTACTCGGCATAATTCTTAGAGAGGGAGATTTAAATAAGGCTGTTAAGTTTGTTAATGAAACCATAAATAAACTGCGGGAAGGCAGAGTTTCTGTAGAGGAACTCGTTATTTGGGAAACAATCACCAAACCCCTTGATAAATATAAGGTTAAGGCGCCACATGTAGTTGCAGCCAAGAAACTAATAGAGGCGGGTGGACGTTTAGAAGTGGGTTCAAAAATAGGTTATGTAATAGTTAAGGGAGAAGGCTCCATTTCTGATAGGGCAGTCCCCTACAGTTTAGCCAATTTCAGCAACGTAGATGTTGATTATTACATTGATAGACAGATAGTTTCCGCCGCAATGAGAGTTCTTGAATATTTTGGAGTGAAAGAAAGCCAGTTTACAGCAAAACCCTCCCGCCAACTAAAGCTCCGCTAGAGTCTATCCTTCTCCACCCGCATCGGGAACATGTATCACTGAGGGAAACAGTTAATATGCTCGCTGAAGGGTTTTCAGCGGTAACCCTAGTAGCATAACGGACACATAATTGAGGGGGAGCCACCCGCATATTCTGACTCTACTTTCACATATTTTTCTTCGGGGGGTGTTGTAACTAAAACTTGTTTTCTCCTGCTTCCATACCTAAAAACGGTTATGCCCTTGCATTTCAACTCGTAGGCAAGCCAGTATATCTGGTACACATCATCTAATGTGGCATCCTGTGGAAGATTAACCGTTTTAGAAACCGCATTATCCACGTGTTTCTGGAAGGCTGCCTGCATTCTCACATGCCATTCGGGAGCTATGTCCAGAGCTGTAACAAATACTCTGCAAACATCTTCCGGAATTCCCTCTATTCCTTGAATTGAGCCTCTTCTAGCAATCTCAGTCATCAACTCCGTACTGTAGAATCCCCGCTCCTTAGCAATCTTCTCAAAGAGAAGGTTCGTTTCAAAGAGCTGGGTTCCAATAACATTTCTAACGAACGAAACCGCGAACAGAGGCTCTATGCCACTCGACGTACCTGCAATTATACTCAATGATCCAGTGGGAGCAATCGATGTTAAGGTAGCGTTACGCAACGCTTTATACCCCCTCTCTTTCCATATACTGCCCTCAAAGTTTGGAAAAACCCCCCTCTCCAAAGCCAGTTCCTCTGATCTCTTTAACGCTTCCTTACTTATAAAAGACATAACCTTTTCCGCAACGCCAAGCGCCTCATTTGAATCATACGGAATATTAAGCTGAATGAGCATCTCCGCAAAACCCATAACTCCCAACCCAATTTTTCTATTCGCCTTAGTAGCCTTCTCAACCTGCGGAAGAGGATAAATATTAGCATCAATCACATTGTCCAGAAAATGAACCGCTAATCGAACGACACTTCTCAACTTTTCCCAATCAATATCCCCATCCTCAACCATCCTAGACAAGTTAATTGAACCAAGATTACAGGATTCATACGGCAACAGGGGAACCTCCCCACAAGGATTAGTGCTCTCAATCTGCCCAACATGAGGAGTAGGATTATGACGATTTATCTCGTCAAGAAAAATTAGACCCGGATCCCCAGTCCTCCAGGCCGAAGCTACTATCGCATTAAAAACACCAGCCGCCCTAACCCTCCTAACCGGCCTTCCAGTTCTAGGATTAATAAGCTCATAAAAATCATCGTTTCTAACTGCCTCCATAAAAGCATCCGTAACCCCCACAGAAATATTAAAATTATTAAACACCCCCTCCTTCTCCTTTGCCGAAATAAACTCCATAATGTCAGGATGATCCACACGAAGTATCCCCATATTGGCGCCCCTCCTACGCCCTCCCTGCTTAATTACATCTGTAGCCACATCAAAAATCCTCATAAAAGAAACAGGCCCACTAGCAACTCCCTTAGTAGACCCAACTATATCACCATTAGGCCTCAACCTAGAAAAAGAAAAACCAGTCCCCCCACCAGACTTATGAATCAACGCCATATACTTCAAAGCATCAAAAATCTCCTCTATAGAATCCCCCACAGGAAGAACAAAACACGCAGAAAGCTGACCGATGTCGGTTCCCGCATTCATCAATGTGGGCGAATTAGGAAGAAACTCCAGCCTAGACATCATACCATAAAACGCATCACCAATCATCTCCGTATCCGCATTTTTATCATACACCTTATCTACAGAAGCAATAACCCTAGCCACCCTACGAAAAAGTCCAGCTGGGCTCTCAACTACCTTACCCTGCTCATCCTTCAAAAGATACCTCTTCTCCAAAACCTGAACAGCATTCAAAGACAACTTTAAATCATCACTCACCCCCAAAAACCTCTTAGCCTCTCTAATCTCCGTCCTCTTCTGGCGATACAATATGTATGCCTTAGCAACATCAGAAAAACCATTCTTAATCAACACCCTCTCCACAATATCCTGCACATCCTCAACATGAGGAACCCTATCCCTAAAACTCTCCTCAATAACAGCAACAACCTGACTCGACAACTTCTCAGCAGTTTCTCCGTCTTTCCCCCCAACAGCCATAATAGCCTTACTTATAGCATTAGTAATCTTAACCGGCTCAAAATCCACCCTCTATGGAAAAAAACTA
>JAHAWU010000068.1:12705-19196 GCA_018383815.1 Candidatus Jordarchaeia archaeon
TTCCAACTACCCTCTCATTAACTAATTTAACTCAACAAAAACAAGCCACACCGACTCTTTTTACAATGATAACATAAATACCAAAGCCTTTTATTTTTTTAGGAGCCATCAACCTCAAAGCCAACATGTTTACAATCACAGAAGAGACAAAAAATTATGAATGGTGCGGGGAGAGGGAAACTCGGGACGCTGTCCCAGCGCTTCCATTCGA
Organism: Candidatus Jordarchaeia archaeon; assembly: GCA_018383815.1. Lineage (GTDB taxonomy): Archaea > Asgardarchaeota > Jordiarchaeia > Jordiarchaeales > Jordiarchaeaceae > Jordiarchaeum. Next base: position 12,917 of record JAHAWU010000068.1, read on the forward strand.
ACCCTCGTATCCCTACGGAACTGGATATCTTAGCCGTCTGGGCAATCTTTTTGGATCTTAAGTCCAGCGCCTTTAATCTTCTCTGACCCTGATTTGACCAGCTCGGCTATCCCCGCGGTATTTTAGGTCAGAATTTGAGTAGCTTTTGTCTCTTATATTTTTTATTCATTGGATAGGCAAAATTTATTTATGAGGGATTATAAGATTTTTGTACATAAACTGCCCCGGTAGCTCAGCCTGGCTAGAGCGTCTCACAACACCACTGACGGTTGTTGGACGAAATTGGTAATGAGAAGGTCACGGGCTCAAAAAAGCTGGCAATTTATTGTGGCTCTGAGTGTCCCGTCCGGGGCTCCAACTTTTTAATCCTTAAAATAATCAACCCTAATTCAGGGATTTACCTATTTTTGGAGACATTATTTAATTTCCCATGAAAAACATTTTTCATATTTATGTCTAAAACGTGAAGCGTATGAACGTTTGCCATGAAAAACTTTTTCATGCTTTATCTGAAACGCTTTCAGCGTATGTTGGTTTGTCTAAGAAGCGTAGCTTATGTAGGTTTTTTTAAGACTTCCTTTTTTGTAGAGGGATTCTTGTAATGTTTTTAGAGAAAATTCTTTTTTGGGCGATATGTTGATTAATGTTTGTGGTAATCTTTGTTTATTCCTCTGTGTGGTGGTTTGGTGGCGAATTCTGATGCTAAGAGGCTGGCAGCTTCGGCTGCTGTTAAACATGTTAGAGATGGTATGGTAATAGGTGTTGGTACGGGTTCTACTGTTTCCTGTTTTATTGAGTTTTTGGGTGAAATGGTGAGGGAAGGTTTGAGGGTTCTGGCGGTGCCTACCTCTTATCAGTCCGCTATTTTGTTGGCGGAGCAGGGGGTTCCTTTAACGACATTGGTGGAGCATCCCTCTCTTGACTTAGTAGTTGATGGTGCAGATGAGGTGGATTCGGACTTGAACCTTATTAAGGGGGGTGGGGGTGCTTTGACGCAGGAGAAGATTGTTGCGTCGGCTACAGAGCATTTGATTATTATTGTTGATTCTTCAAAGCTTGTTAAGCGTCTTGGGGAAACTAGAGGAGTTCCTTTGGAGGTTATCCCCATGGCCTGGAAGCTGGTGAAAATTAGACTGGAGGGGAAAGGCGCCAAAGCGGTTTTGAGGGAGGGATCCGGTAAGGTGGGGCCTGTGGTAACAGATAATGGTAACTTTATTCTGGATGCCCATTTTCCAGAAATATCGAATCCGGAAGCCTTAGAGAGAGAGTTGAAATTTATACCGGGCGTTGTAGAGAACGGTTTGTTTGTGGGAATGACTGAGACAGTCTATGTGGGGTCAGTTGAGGGTTTGAAGGTTTTGAGGAAGAAGTAAAGGTAACGGACCGGGCGCGATTTTCGCTGTTTTTTGATTTTGACAGTTTCGAACGCGCGACATCAGGCTTAGGAGGCCTGCGCCCTTTCAGGTCTGTTTGGAAATCCTGCTAGGCCACCGGTCCACTTTTTTGAAAACTTTTTTATTGAATTTTTGTTTTTGGCGTTTTTATTCTTTTGCGTATATGCTTCTTCGGTTTTTAATATGTTCTGTTAGTTTTTTTCCATAGAGGGTGGATTTTCTTATGCGGATTTGTCCGTCTCTGCTAGTTTTTGATGTGAACAAGGGTTCGTCGTCTACATAGAATTGTAGGTAGGTTTTTGCGTATTCTGGGGGTACTGTTAAAACTACGTGTTTTCGGTTTAGTTCGGCTTCTACAGGTATTACTGCTGTAGATTTTGGTTCAAAGTTTTCTCTCCTTTTCTGTTTTTTTCTATGCGTCCTCCTTGTTTCATCGCCTATTTGTATTACCACGGTTTGTTCGCCGTATGTGTATATTTCGTATTGAAGTTGTCCGGTTTCGAAATCTAGTACTTCTATTACTGGACGGGCTAGGTCTGACTCTGTCATTCCTGATGGTACTTTTACTATTAGTCTAAGTGAGAGTACTTGGTCTACTTCTCCATCTTCTATGAAGATTACTGTGTCTATAACTCTGCTTATTAGTCCTAGTTCCACTCTGCCTATGAATCGCTCTATGGCGTCTATGGCTCTTGAAGCGTGTACTACGCCAACTAGGCCTACGCCTGCGAATCTCAGGTCGCTGAAGATTTGAAAGTCCTTAGTTTTACGTAGCTCGTCATATATTACGTAGTCTGGTCTTACTAGAAGAAGTATATCTGCGGTTTTTTCCATGTCTCCTCTGAGTGCTGTGTACTGTGTAATTTCGGGTCCCACTTGGAGGTCTCTGGGTTTTTCTAGTGTTTTTACAATTTTGTTCTGTTTTTGGTAGAACTCTGCGAGGGCGCCGGCGAAAGTGCTTTTTCCTGCTCCGGGTCGACCTGCCACCAGTATGCCTTCGGCCTTCTCTTTTAGTCTTTCTTTTAGTTTTTCTGACAAATGGTAGTCATCCAGACTTACTGATAATAGGGGTCTTACCGCGGTAATTTCCATCCTGTCAGATAGGGGTGGAGTGGTTATAGCTATTCGGTACTCGTGGAGTTGAACCACTGTAGCTCCCTCTTCGTCAATTTCGATGAAGCAGTCCTTGTCTACCTCTGCACTTTCAATTATTGAGGATGCCAGTTTCTGAAGTTGCTGCAGGGTCATAGGCTCATCGCTTATATTTTCTAGTCTCCAGTTTCCAGGTTTTCCCCTTTTGGTCTGGGGGGGTACGCCGTCCTTCAGATGTACTGAGAGTGAGTCTGGCGCAAAAAAGTCCTGTATTCTCAGTTCTGGTTCCCTCTGTTCCCTCTGTACGAACATCACGTCTATACCTTCAGCTTCGGATATGACTGCCTGAACATAATCACTGGTCATAAGGGTTGCACCGCTTTTTCTAGCTTCTTTGCGCACAAGTTCGTCAAGCGCCCCACTGTTAGCCTGTGCTATTTCTTGGAGGCTCGGTCTCTCGCCAGTAATGGTAAGAACTATTCTTCCTTGGTTATGTAGTCTACGAATTTTTCGAAGTTCCTCCAGCCCCACCATTCCACTGGTTTTGGAGCTGTTGGCTTGATGCTCAATCTCAGCCAGAACTGTTTGGGGAATGATTATCTCTATGTCTTTTTGTTCCTTCAGGCTACCCTCTTCTATCTCTTTGGAGAGAGTCGAACCTAGTAGTATACTGGTGTCAACAACATACTTCATTCTTTTATTCTCCGAACGATCTAATTCTTGGGTTTAATCAAATTGCTTGGGAAACTTACCAAAGGGATAGCCTAAAAATATTTCTACTCCCACAAAGAAACATAATATTCCTCCTTTGAAAAATTCCGTTTATACGCGGTATTTCCAGCAATTATGCTTCAAGATTAGCCACTCAATATATCACCTAAAAGACTCTTCTTCGGTAAAAGCCAAAAAAGGCTTTCAGTCTAGAAGATGACTAAAAATAGTTAGTAGAAAAATAATGTGAAAGATGAAACTTTTCAGGATTATAATAGGAAATAAAAATTACGCTACGGTTATAATACTCAGTAAAATTGATATAACTCTTTTGTTGTAGAGTTTTAGGACGGGCCTGTAGTCTAGTGGATAGGGCGCCGGCCTTCGGAGCCGGATATCAGGGGTTCAAAAGCGTACCAGTACTTTGATATGCTGATAATCCTCTCAGGCCCGCCATTCTTCACATTTGTTTGGAAATAAATGATTTTTGGATAGGATTTGGATGGATTCTATTCTGAGTGGAAAGGATATCAGAGAGATGATTCTTAAAGGGAAACTTGTGCGAGAATACATTGACCTGGATATGCAGTTAACTCCTAATGGTTTTGACCTTTCCTTAAGAGAGGTTCATGCCTTTAAGGGTCGGGGATACGTAGATTTTTCAAATAAAAAAAGGCGTGTTTCAGAAACCGAACCATTAGAGTTCGAGGACGAGCTAGAGTTGGATCCCGGAGCCTACAAGATTATTTATAACGAAATTGTAGATTTGCCTAAAGATATATTGGCCATTGGAAAAACTAGGTCTACGCTTTTGAGGTGTGGTGTAAGTGTAGTGTCAGCTGTCTTTGATGCGGGATATGTTGGCCGGTGTGAGTCTCTCCTTATAGTGAGTAATCCACATGGTTTCACTGTGGAAAAGAATGCACGTGTGCTTCAACTCATTTTCCTAAAGTTGTCCTCAGCGTCGGAAGGATACTCTGGAATATATAAAGGAGAAAACCTTTGACAATGCTGTTTAAGTCTGAACTGCTAAACAACATAAACCAGGAAAAAGCGATGCAAGGCTCCAAAAATATGGGTAACTGAAAAAGTGTATTTAGGGTGTTTGTATGGTGGAAAAGAACTTAAAACTATTATTGGATGTGGCTGAAAGAGCGCGTATTAAGCTTCTTAAGGAGGGACTCGGAGCAAACGAAATTTTAGGCTACAATGTAAAGGGAGACACAACTAGGGCTTTTGATAAAACTACTGAAGACTATATTATGGGTGAAATAAGGAAAATCTATAAAAACATAACTTTCCTGGCCGAGGAGGCGGGAGTGGTGGAAGAAGGGGACGATTTGTATGTGATAATTGATCCGGTTGATGGAAGCACTAATATTTCGAGGGGAATTGGATTGGGCGCTATTGCTATTGCTGTTGCCCCTTCGCCTTATTTTGAAGAGGTTGAAATTGCTATTGTTAAGGATATAATTTCGGGGAAAACTTATTATGCTCTTAGGGGTGGGGGTGCCTATCTTGATGGCGTTAAAGTGTCTCCTTCCCGTATAATGGAGCTTTCGGAGGCTGTTGTGGGAATAGATTTAGATTTTCCAAATAAATCGGATTTGGATAGAGTAATACCGCTTTTGAGGGAGGCGAAAAAGATTCGAAAAATCGGTTCAAACTCTCTTGAACTCTCTTATGTATCTTCGGGGGGTTACGAAGCCTTTTTGGATTTGAGAAGTGTTTTGAGCCCTGAGAATTTTGCTCCGGCAAAGCTCATCATTGAGGAGGCGGGTGGAATCATTTCGGATGATAAAGGCAACTCTATCGAGGGCAAAATTGACCTGACTAAAAAACAAAACCTTGTGGCAGCAGGAAATAACATTCTACATCAAAAAATTTTAAGGTTAATCTAACAACTGATATTATCTTTGACGGATAACATAGCTTATTCTTTTACAAAACAGTCTACATTTTTTTATGAGGAGATGTTGGGCTCTGGCAGGTGAAGAGCTACTTCCACGATGGCATTAGGTGGAGCTTTAATTTTTTTCTCCCAGCTTTTGCCAATTGAAATTATGAAAAATATTCCAACTATTTTTACCCCTGATTTTTCGGCGAGGTTTACTAAAGCTCTTTGGGTCTCCCCTGAGCGAACAATATCGTCAACTATTAGTACGTTATCCCTGCTGGTTAGGGAGCCTTTTGGCAGGTAGAGTGTCATAAGAACTCCGGAAAATGAAGGGCTGTACGATTCTTCTAAAAACTTGGAGACTCCCACATCTCGGGTTCTTTTTGCGATTACTAGCTGGGCTTCCAACAGGTTTGCTATCTGTGTTGCTATTGGAATTCCGTCTACTGCAGCTGTTAAAACTTTGGTGACATTTTTCCCAGCAAACTTTTCAGACACCATCTGTGAGATCACTCTTAGAAGTATGGTGTCCCCTAATAGTTCAGTGTTATCAAAGTATCCTCGTCCATCAAATTTAATTCTTCTTGATATCTCTTCTTTTAAATCGAACTCTTTGTCAAATACTTCGAATAACTCATCTGCTCGACTTTTGCTGGGAAGCACATGTCCTTTAACGTACCTGTTGAGGACGGTTATCGGTAACTTTGTAATTTTGGATAGTTCTTCGTAGGTGTGGGTTTTTTTCATAATTTTTAATAGTTCCACTGCTTTCATTCTCTTTTTAATTTCTACTACGTGTGTTTCCTCCGTCAATTCGTGTACCTTCTGATTAGACACCTTTATGTTAATTTTACTCGTAACCTTTTCCGAATATTTTGACAACAAAGTGTAATAAATATATCCCTTTTAGAGGTAAAAACTCATAATTATTTTTGGACGTAAAAAGATTTCCTGTACAACATATTTGGCGATAGAGATTTAGTCGGCTTTTGGAAAGATTTTTGAATTATGATGTGCTTTTTAACACCACTATTTGAGGCGGTGTTATCTTTGAGGCGTCCTCTTAGGAAGCAACTCTCACTTACGTTTCCCGTCCTGCGTGACGCGGTTATCATGTTCCTCCTATCCTACGAGAACAAAGTCTACTCCGAAAAGAAGCCCTGCCCTAAGTGTGGCTCGGAAAACG
>JAHAWU010000204.1:0-2905 GCA_018383815.1 Candidatus Jordarchaeia archaeon
GAAGGCTCTGAAGGGTGTTCTGGCGATGATTATTTTTTGGTTTTGCTGGTGGGTGTGCTGGGATGCTTCAAAAGACTTAGAACAAACGCCGAAAAAGATCAGCCACAAAAATTTTATTTAAGAGCGAAGAAAAAGATATGGTCGAAGATTGGTGCAAACTAGATTATTCAAACCGAATTTGTCTACGCTGTTTTGCGATTTTATTAGTATCTCTTTTGTATTCTGGCTATTTTCCATCCTACGCTTCCTGCTTGAGCCACCTCTTCTGGGGTTAAGAGTTCCACATCACTTACTGGTACTGCTAGACTTTCTTGAACCTTGGCTCTTACTTTTTCTTTGAATGCTACCTGATCCTTTACTTTGTCTTGAATATACCCGGTTCTAATGATTAAGTTGTCCTGTTTTTCCGGGGCTGTTTTAACCACTTGGCAAGCCATGGCACCACCGGGTCCAATTTCGGGTATCTTGTAGAGTACCTCTTCAACCATTTGGGGAAGTATAATTTTATCCTTAATAGTTATTCTGTCTGATTCCCTGCCTAGTATTGTTATTGAGAGATGTGTTGTGCCGCAATCGCAGGTTTCAAAATCCATTTTAGTGTAGTCTTCCATTCTCCACCTTATATGAGGCACCGCATGGTTATGCAGTGGTGTGATGACCCAGTCTCCCACTTCGTCGGGCTCTATTGGTTCTCCGGTTTTCATATCGACGTGTTCTACTAGGTGTATGTCTTCCCAAACATGTGTTCTGAGGCCTTGTCCGTCAAGGCAACCGATTAATGGGACCATTGTGTCTCCTAAACAAGACATGTTGAGAATCGCCTTAAAACCAAAAACATCTTTTAGCATATCTCTTGTGGCTGTCGTGAGCGCTCCTCCAGCCCAGCCCCCTATCATATTGTTGAAACCAAGATCCTCAATCGGATCCAATCCCTTAGAATTCATGTATCCCATAAAGGCCCAGGACAGGAACGCTGGGAAGTATATGGCCTTAATTTTGCCTTTGAAGTCTTGGCAGTATTGGATCATTTTATCCATAAACATTGGTAGAGGTAATACATCGTTCCATAATACTGTTATTCCGATATCCATCAGGCTATCAGGTCCTCTCATTACTTCGAATCCGCCATGGAACCTACCGGCGTTGCCTAAGAACATGTCACCAGGGCGAAGCTGGTACATTGACCACACGGTTCTTAAGGTCAATTCGTATATCCATTTCCAATCCTCTTTTGAAAAAGCCCAATACGTGGATCTGCCTGTGGTGCCGGTGCTTATGTAGATGTCTCTTACCTTTTCCCAGGGTAGTGCAAGCACACCGTAAAAAGGATCGTTAGTTTTTTCACGATAGTCTCGCAGGTCATTCTTCAGTGTAATGGGAACCTTTTTCTCCCAATCATTCCAATCCTTGATATCGTCTGGCTTGATTCCCGCTTTTTTGAATCTGTCATGGTAGTATGGTGCGTTTTCATAAGCGTGTTTTAACTGTCTTTTTGCAAGTTTAAGCTGAAGCTCCTTCAACTCCTTTCTGTTTATTGTTTCCATTTTTCTGTTCCAGTATTTCTCCTCCCTTTTAGGCAGGTCATTAACATTTCTAAAAATATCTGCTTCTGATACTATATCTTACCACCCATCTTAAGTATGTAAACTATATAATATATAAATTTTTTTATGGGATTGAGGTTGTCCCATAATTTTTCTAGGCTCTTCTTTCGCTGCTTGAAGACGCGAGGTGTAACGTGAGTCTTCAAAGGTGGTGACATGTAACATCAGAGCAAACGCTCTATGCCCGTCGCTGCGCCACCCATTATGTTTGTTCTTACCTGACCTCCACTACACTTCCCTTGCCATCCATCATCGTTCCGCACCCTCTATTTGGAGGCTTACTGCACGGTAGCACAGGATACTGTTGAAAAAGTTTTAATATTCTTGTTGTTTTCACCTTTTCGGTGAAATATATGATGGGACGTATTGGTTTTGGTGTAGGGGAGGGGGAAGTGAGGCAAATGTTCTCAGATGTGATTCCCGAAAAGTATGTGGAGCTGGGTAAGGTTCTAGACCGCTTTGTAAAGGAGGAAGACTTTGAAGAACTCTACAGCCCCGACATGGGGAGACCCTCCGTGTCGCCAGTCATACTGGTCAAGGTGACAATCCTCCAGTACCCGGACAATGTCTCAGACCGCAAGAGCCGCCGACGCCGCCCGCTTCTACCTGAAGTGGATGTACGTGTTGAACACACCCCTGAAGTGGGGTGGATTTAACTACTCCGACCTCTCAAACTTCAGAGAGAGAATGGCTGAGGCGGGAAAAGAGGGGGAGCTCTTCGACAAGCTCATAGCCCAACTCAAAAGAGGAAGGCTTCATAAAGTCGAAAAAGGTGAGAGCGGACTCCCACACCGTGCTATCCCAGGTGCAGTTTCTAGGCGACCTTGAACTAATCTACGAAACTTGCAACAAGCTTCCCTACACCCTCGCAGACCACTCCCCGAGAACCTATAATGAGCTGGGGGAGGAACTCGTAAAAGCATTTGAAAAGAACCACCCACCCTTCGCCAAGAGCCGAGAGACCCTAAAGAAACGGCTCAAAGAATACGGTGGACATGCCCACCGGATCCTCGAAACCTGCCAGAAAAACAGCCTCGCAGGTCTCGAGGAGTACAAACTACTTGAGCAAGCCTTCAGCGAGGTATACAGCCTAAAGAACGGAGGAGCGATAGAAGTGAAGGACAAGATAAAGAGGAAAATGGTCAGCCCCCACGACCCCGACGCCAAATTGGGAAAAAGGGGAGAGAAGATAAACCCCGGATACCAGGCCACATCTTGTGAAACCATCCCTGGGAAAAATGAGACACCCTTCATAATTACCTGCCGCCTTAACACCGCTGACAGACCATCATATATTTCAC
>JAHAWU010000204.1:3071-4390 GCA_018383815.1 Candidatus Jordarchaeia archaeon
AGGACTTTAAAGTAGATGTTAAGAAGGGAGTAGCCGTCTGCCCTGCGGGGCGGAGAAGCGTCAGGGTTGAGCTAAGAGGGGAGGAACTCGATGAGCTTGCAGTCTTCTACTTTGGAAAGCAGTGCCTAGGGTGTCCAAACTACGGCTTGTGCACGAAATCCAAGGATGGAAGAAGCCTAAAGATCCAGGTGATGCCTTCTCCCGCAATAGACAAGTACCGGAAGAAAGAGAAAAGCGTAAAGTACCAGAAGAGGATTAATCTGCGTTGTCCAGTTGAGGGAACGATTTCCAAGGCAAAGAAACATGGAGCAGGAAAGGCACGATATCGTGGCCTAAGTAAGGTGGAAGCCCAGCAGCTCCGCACAGCCATCGCCATAAACGTGAAGAGAAGAGTAGCAGCAGGACTAAAACAGACAAGAAGAACATTCCCGAACACTAACCCTTCGCCCCCAGCCTAAACCACCCTCCTACAAAACGGAGAACTTTTTCAACAGTATCTTGAGAAGAAGGATTCTCTCTGGGATCCTAGCCGACCAGGTGGTGCCTGTGGGCGCAAACGACAACCCCGGTCAGGGTGCCCTCAGAAGAGTGGAGGCTAGGACCAGGGAGGGGAAAGAGCTGGTTTTCCTAACCAACCGTTGGAATCTGGAGAGCTGGGAGGTCTTTTGACATCTACAAGCTCCACTGGCAGATAGAAGTAATCTTCCGCTGGTTCAAACAGTACTTCAACCTAAACCACTTCATCGTCCACTCCCTGAACGGCTTGCTAGTCCAGATGCTGCTTATTGTGCTCACCTACCTGCTTTTGCTCCTCTTCCACAGAGCCCTCAACGGTTCCCGAAAATCCTCATTCATAGAAACTGAGAGAATGCTGCGCAACCTTGCTGATGAGGCTATCTCAGGAGAGCCGCCCCCCAGTGGTGAAGTGTTGCTCCATTGTATCTTCTGAATCATTAATTGAGTGGAGAAACCATCCTCCCTTCTTAGAGGAGATTATCGAATAAGGTGATGGGGAAAGTAGGCTTGTGTGAAAAACGATGGGATGAAGTTCGCATCCAACCAGTTGGGGTTCAAGTCTACCGGCTGAAAAAAGGGTGAGGCGAGAAAAAAAACCATCACCCGGCCAAAACAGCAGAAACTCCTGCCAATACTCAAATCTTCCGAACGTTATAGGCTCTGAAGGGTGTTCTGGCGATGATTATTTTTTGGTTTTGCTGGTGGGTGTGCGACATTTTCGGGCTTAGAGTGATGGGTTTTTAAAGGTTAGATTGTTTAGCTTAAACCAGGTGGATTTTGAAAAACAATTGTGTGCTCATCGA
>JAHAWU010000205.1 GCA_018383815.1 Candidatus Jordarchaeia archaeon
ACTCTTCCGCAACTCTCGCGGCTACACCACGAAGCCACTCCAACAATCCCTTAACATCTTCTCTATTAAACTTAACCATCAAACATCCTATTTATTTTACGTAGGTGAAGCTAAAGAAATCTTTCGAACAGCATTGGCCATAACGGTGGCCGCACTCAACGGATACAGTGGCGACTGCTGGTCACCCCTAAGCCCCTTAGGCCCCTCACCCCACTGGTATCTTCCAAAACCGGAAATAACTGCGGGATACGAAGTCACAAGCACAGCCACCTCAGTGGTTGCCGGAGTAGCACTGCTTCTCGCCCAACAGTACAAAGAAGAAGAGCTCCCAACAAGCCTCGTATCCGCCATTATTCGCTGGGCTCTCATTGAAGGAGCAAAACAATATGACTTGGGCTCCCCAGGATGGGATGCCCAATACGGTTACGGAAGAATCAACGCCCTATGCTCATACCTGTTTCTCAAGTACCACTTGAAACTCTAAATCCCCGATTGCCTTCCGAAATTATTTGCTTTTTTGGGTTGGAGCCTTTATCGCTACTTGAATATTTTTTCTCGGATTAGTTTCTGTGTTTTTGTGGGGTCTCCTTCATTTATGGCTTTTTCTAGTTCGTCTCTGCCAATTTTGTCCAGAAGGTTGGATAAGGCTTTGAGCATTTCTATGCTCTCCCTTGAGGCTTCCAGGGGGTCTTCTCTGTAGGGGTAGATGTCGAGTGAGTACCAGCCGTCGTAGCCCATCTTATCCAGCCAATAAATTAGTTCCAGATATTCTATTGTGTGCACCGAGCCCACTATCATGTCGTCGTCCCAAAGCCGATAGTTATCGTTTAAGTGCAGGTGGAATAGTCTTCCGTCCCTCATGCAGAGAACTGCGGACTCAGCCATACTTTCATAGGCGGCGAGTGCGTGTCCCACATCAATGGTGACGCCCACATTCTTCATTCCCGTTTCGTGCGCTATGAGTAGGGCTTTGTCAACTGTTGCTATGTAGGAGTGTGTTCGGGGCTCCTTTGGCTTATACTCCAAGCACACCTTAACCCCTGTCTTTGCTATTTCTTTAATAGAGTCTACAAGCAGGTCCCAAGCCTTTGGATAGTTGGACTGGAAGGGATAATCGTAGCCGTCTTGTCCCAGCCAGATATTGAAGGAGTCACAACCCAATTTTTTTGCGACATCGATTCCACTTTTGCATAGTTGTATTGCTTCTCTGCGGATTTCTGGATTAGTGGAGGAGAGGCTGCCCTTCTGCCACTTCCTATCCCCGGTTAGGTCAACGCCCACCATTGATACTTTCAGACGCGACTCTTTGAGTAAGGCTCTTAAATCTTCGAGATTTTTTTCATTCACGTTGCCCGGATATCCTAACTCAACTCCACTCAAATCCTTTATTGTAGCAACTTTTCTAACTATTTCCTCAAGGGGCATACTGGGTCTGTACCCTTCTATGAGAAACCGGTCTCCACATGGGCTAAAGGCCCAAACACCAAGCGAAAATTTTTTCACGGAACCACCATCCTGAGCCAAATTTTTATTGTAAATTCGCATAACTAGTTAATACATATTACTATTTAGAATGTTGACATTCCCCACAACTATAAGTCGGGGGGATTCTTGGAAGCTTTTTAAGGCCTCCAATGGGTGTGCCACCACCCAGTTAACGCGACCTCCATTAATAGACGGCCCCTATTTAACGTCAACTTATCTATCAATACAACGGCTTGTTAAACTTTTTTTGGCGATTCATCCCCACGACTACTCTGAAAAACAGAGAGGTAAAAAATATGATAGATGTACACGCCAAATCGACTAACTCCCCTATTTTATAAAAAAATCATGCCAAATTCTGAGCGAATAGATTGTTGAATTTATAATAAAAAATATTTTTGACGAAAAGAAATTTTGGTGGGGATAAAAAAGGTGTTTCAGCGTACCACGAGAACTGGTACACTTGACCATCTCACAATTTTTTCCGCGTGGCTCCCAAGCACTACTCTCTTAACACCGAGGAGCCCCCTGGTTCCAATCACTATTAGGTCTGCCCCTTCCCTTTTCGCCAGCTCCACTACGACCTCTGCGGGGTCTCCCATCTGTATTATCTTCTTAACCAGCACGTTTTCCTTGTTCGCCTTTTTTTCAACGTCGTTGAGAATATCGTTAGCCCTCTTTTCGAGCGCGTTTTGAACTTTACAGTAAACATCCCTATCGCTTTCCTCCATACATGAGAAGGCATCCATGTTAACCACGCTGACCGCCAAGAGTTCCGCCCCAGTACTCTTACAAAGTTTAATTGCATGATCCACAGCCTTCACAGAGTGTTCAGAGCCGTCTGTAGCCACCATTATTTTACGATACATAGTATCACCCTAAACTTTTATATAAACATGCGAAGGAATGTTCTACGAACCTCCTATTAAATTTTAGCGTAAAAACAATCATAAAAACATAAACAAAAATGTGGAAAAACTTTTCAAAAATGGTTTTAAAAGAAGCTTTGAACTATCTCTAAGAAGCTCATTTTTCCTTGGCGCAGGGGCTATTTTCTGCTGAATAGCTTTGGTGCGAAAAGCTTTCTGATTTCTTCTACTACCAAAACGCTGCTACTGACCAAAAGCACCACAATCCAGTCATTGAGGGGCAAAGGCATAATTTGGAAGAGCTCCTGGAAAAACGGAACATACGCAATAGAGATGTTCAAAACAAATGAAGCAATGAATGCTGCAAAAAGGTACTTATTTGATAAAAGTCCAATCTTAAAAAGAGAATATTCTTGAGACCTCATGTTTAAAGCATTGTAGAGCTGGAAGAAAACTAGAGTGTAGAAAGTCATGGTTCGGGGCTCTTTATAACCATAGATAAAAACCCACGGACCCAAGGACTGAATGGAAAAATAGTAAACAAAAATCGTTCCCAAAGCCATAATCGAGGCCAAAAACAGCATCCTATACGCCACACCCTTCGTGATAATCCTTTCTTTAGGAGGTCGAGGGGGCTCTTTGAGAACATCCCTGTCCCTTGGCTCAACCACCAAAGTCTTATCACAAAGCCCATCAGTAACCATATTAATCCAGAGAATCTGAAGAGGTAGGAAGGGGAGAGGAAAACCCAACAAAAGGGAGGAAAACAACACTATGTTTTCATTTATAGTAGTTGTTATCAGGTAGCTTGTCACCTTTCTCATGTTGCCAAAAGTGGTTCGTCCCTCTTCAACCGCCGCCACTATGGAGGCAAAATTATCATCTGCCAAAACCATATCCGAGGTTTCCTTGGTAATCTGGGTACCAGTTATACCCATAGCAATACCAACATCTGCCTCCTTCAGGGCAGGCGCATCGTTGACCCCGTCCCCAGTCATAGCCACAATGTGACCCCTAGCCTTCAATGCCCTCACTATCCTAAGCTTGTGACGAGGCTCAGTTCGAGCAAAAACCTTAACAGACTCCACTATTTCTTCAAATTCTTCGTCCGGTATCTTGTCCAGCTCCCTTCCCTCAAGGATCAAATCCTTCTTAGTCATTATCCCCATTTCTTCCGCCACCGCCCTGGCAGTTTCTCGGTGGTCACCAGTAATCATGACAACTCGGATTCCTGCACTCTTACATTTTGCCACAGCCTCTATAGCCTCCCTCCTAGGAGGATCAACTATCCCCACCAATCCCAAGAAAACTAGGTCTCTGCCACACTCATCCAAGTCTAAATGATGCTCTGACTCCTCCACCACTCTGTACGCTCCTCCCAGAACCCGGTAACCCCTAGCCGCCAATTCGTGACCTTCTTCTAATACTTGGTTCCGCAAATCCTCATTTAACTCTACAACTTTTCCATTGATATAGATCTCACTACAAAGGTGTACTACACGTTCTGGGGCTCCCTTGGTATAAATGTGCCTTTTTCCATCTGCGAATTGGTGAACAGTAGTCATACAAGCCCGTTCAGGCTCAAATGGAACCTCTGCTACACGGGGAGTTTCCTTCTCCTCTTTCTCTTTATCGATACCACCCTTAGCTGCAGCTACCACCAAAGCCCCCTCTGTAGGATCGCCGAAAATGGAGTATCGACCATCCTCTTGCACTATATGAGCGTCGTTGCACAGGGCCATAGCTCTCAGAAACAGTTGAAGGTGGGAATGCTCCTTAGGATTTACTATGGCGCCGTCTTTCCGGAAGTCACCTATCGGTGTGTATCCCTCTCCAGTTATTTCTATGAGTTCCCCATTAAGGTATAGGGCGCGTGCGGTCATCTCGTTTTTGGTTAGAGTTCCAGTTTTGTCAGTGCATATTACTGTTGCGGAGCCCAGGGTCTCCACGGCCTGTAGTTTGCGGATAATGGCGTTCCTTTTAGCCATCGTTCTTATGCCCACCACAAGGG
>JAHAWU010000206.1 GCA_018383815.1 Candidatus Jordarchaeia archaeon
AGGATTTGAGGGGCTGTGTGGTGGAGGATATGCTCCAGGGAGGGTTTTTGAGGGCACGCATATCAATGTTAGTTGACACTCCAATCCCCAAAGTGCACTAAAAACTTTTTACGCCCACAAACAAAAAGTGAAAAAACAGTTTAAACGTGTATTCCGCACTTAATTTACGTATCTTATCTGGAACGCGTGAACATATGACTGTTTATCTATAACGCAGAAGGATATGAACTCTTATTTAAGGGTGAAAAAATTAGTTCCCCTCCTTTTTTTCATTCAACATCCAAAATACTTACTGAGGAATAACACCTGAAACTAACAAAAATCGTGGCTAAAGATAACAACTACAGTCTACGCTAAGATTTCTAAAAAAATAGTGTGATGCCAGATGCCGAAAAACTCAACCAAATAAGAAGCCCTGTAAATTTATTCGGCTCCACTTTCCTCATAACAACATATAAACAATACTTGAATTTACAAAACTATAAAAAAGGCTAGAATGCCCCCCTATCCTCACTCTAAAAATTCCCTTCAGATGGCTTCGAACTAATCAGCTCATCAGGGGCCAACCTTACAATTCCCGGAATTTTGTCGAAAACCTCATCCGTTGAAATGATGGTGTGATCTGGCACCTGGTTTAGTGCTGTCGCCGCATAATATGCGTCGAAAACAGACGTAATTCTGTACTGCTTCATAAGAGTGAACGCCAGAAGGTCAATTTCTGCGGTGGTGTCCAGAAACTTAAGATTGTTAATTGCGGTAAGTGAAGCAACCCTCTTTATATACTCATCAATTGAAACACCCTCCTCAACCGACACATAATACAGTTCGTGAAAAACCTCTCTAGACGAATAAACCAGCCCCAACTCTCCCCCATCAATTTTATTTATAAGAACCCCAGCAACTATTTTTAGCCAATCAGAAGGTTTAACATACGCGTAAAGCACATCCGTTTCAATCATCAAAGATGCCTTCTCCTCCTAGCTCTCTTCAAGGCGTCTTCTCTCGCAGCTCTCTCCGCCAATCCCTTGAGTTGCTTCCTCTCCAAATCTGAGGACAGCCAGCCCTCGGCGGCCTCAAGAGGCTTCTCTGGAATCGGAACCACTACAAAAAACGAACCCGCGGGAATAATTACCACTCTGGTCTCCCTCAAACCCAACGATTTAGGGAGAGTCATTCTACCCCGTTCATCAACCCTTACCACAGACATAAAAAATTTCCCCAAAAATAATAATATACCCAAAATTATTAACTTTTCCCCAAACTATTTAAGCAAATCCATCCCAATAATTAACACATAACCCACTAAAAAGCCCACCGACACATCCTAGAGCAGCGAATCTCCCAAAATGCCGTTCACCCATACCTGCTCAACCGCAATACTCTACCATCAAAAAAGAAAAAGAGAAATGAAAAAAATTATTTGGCTTCCTTGGTCAAATCCAAAAGCTTGATAACCTTGTGCCCCACAAATGGAAGGTCTGAAACCTTCTCCACAATCTCAATCTCTGAATCCACACCCATCCTTTCCTTCAAAGCACCCTTAACCTGCTTGATAAAGTCCTCCCGATTCTTGATTTTGGTTGCATCCACAGCCAACTTAATCTTCAAAGTCTCCATAGGCCCCTTCTTATACTTGAGAACAGTAAAGTACTCAGTAAACCCGGGAATGTCACCCAGAGCATTCTCAATCTCCGACGGGAAAGTCATCTTACCCTTAATGTTCGCAGCAAAAGCCTCCCTACCAAGAATGGTCGTCCGGGAGTAGGTCCGACCACAAGAACACCTCTCCAAACTCTGAAAACCAGTGTCCTCACTACCCCACCTCAACATCGGCGTAGCCTCAGCAAACAAATTAGAAATCACAACCTCGCCACGCTCACCCTCAGCCACCGGCTCATGACTCTCAAAATCACAAATATTAGTATAGAACAAATCATCACACGAATGATTACCCACATGATACTCGCAGTCACCATAGTACCACAAGGGGTCGGCGACACCACCCCAATCAAAAATCTTCTCAGGATCAAAACCAGTCTCAGCCTCAATACGCCTCTTAACCGCCCGCGTCACCACGTCTCCGTAGCCTATTTCCATTGATTTGCATGTTTTGAAGATTTGTTTGGGGTCTTCTTTCATTGTTTTTGCGGCTTCTATTATGGCGTATAGTGTTAGTGTGGGTCCGGCGTAGATGTCTGGTTTTAGGTTTTTCATTGTTATTACGTGTTTTTGGGCTAGGAAGGGTAGGGGGTATCCGCAGTCGAGGATGCATTGTACTCCTATTTGGTCTGCTCCGGAGTATGCTTGTACTACGTATCCGTGCCATCGGAATCCGGTCATGTATACTAGGTCGCCTGGTCGGTAGCCTCTCATCCATTTCATTCGGGTTTCTTGTTCTGTGGCTACTTGTCTGTCGTTCCAGGTGTAGGCGAATATGCTGGGTATTCCTGTGGTTCCGGTTGAGGCGTTTATGGTTAGTACTTTTTCGTTTAGTTCTATGGCGAGTACTCCTCCGAAGGGGTCTCCGGTTTTTGCGCGCCATTCTCTTAGGTGGTCTTTATATAGTATGGGTAGTTTGTTGACGTCGTGTATGGTTTTTATGTCTTCGGGTGTGATTCCTGCTTCTTGGAAGCTTTTTTTGTAGTATTGGGTGTTGTAGTAGGCGTGTCTTACTTCTTGTTTGATTCTTTTTGTTTGGAGTTCTTCGATTTCTTTTCGGGGCATGGTTTCAACTATTGGGTTCCAGTATTTTCCTCTCTCTTGGGCTTTCATATTTTATTACCTCACAATTATTTTCAATTTTTGTTTTTTAGGCTTCTAGGAGTATTCGGGCGTGTGTTCTTCCGCAGGGGCATGGTTCTTTTACTATTTTGCCTTTGGTGTCTGAAACGTATCGTATTATTGGTGTGGCTTCTTCAGCTAGGTTGGTGATTACTAGGTTTCCTGTTCCCTGGGTGTCTATTTCTCCAGTTTTTGGATCCATTGTTTCTACTATGAAGTAGTCTTCCCATAGGTGTAGGCCGTTGCATTGTTCGCATTCCATGGCGTAGAAGTGGTTGTCTTGTATGTCTAGCATGTTTAGGTGTGTTCCTCCCCAGGTTTGTTTGAATTCTTCTCTTAGTTCTGGTTTTAGTACTGGGCTTCCGGGTCTTGTTCTGTGTATTACTATTTGGGGGTTGAATGCTTCTTTGGGGCCTTTTTTCTCTTTTTCTGCTTCTTTGACCATTAGTTTTGCTACGTCTGCGGTGGTGATTAGTACTCGGGGTTTGAAGAAGCTTGCTAGGTAGGTCATTCGTGGTACGTCGAGGAGGGATAGGGTGCTTTCGACGGGTATTGTGGTGAATGGGAATGTGGTTTGTACGCTTGGGTGGATGTGGTGTACGCTTTCTAGGAGTCTGCCTATTAGTTCCCATTGGCTGGCTTGGAGTTGGACTATGTCTCCTCGTAGCATTCCGGACATGACCATGAATCTGGTTAGCTGTTCAACTATTGCTTCTCTGTCGTTGTGGGTTATTGCGGTGAGTATCAGTGGTGGTTGTACCATCATTTCTGGGGGGTTGAACATTAGCCATAGTTTTTCTCTGGGTACGCAGAGTCTTCCTCCAAAAATGTCTTCTGGGGTTACGGCTTTTCTCATGTCTTCACGGGTTATTGGGGGGATTTTCTTTAGGTCTGCTAGTGTTTTTATGTCGCCGGGCTTTATTCCTTTTTCATCGAATTTTTTCTTGTGTAGTGAGGAGTTATTATAGACGTGTTGTACTTGTCTTTTGAGTTTCTCTCCCTGAAGCTTTTCAATTTCTTTTCGGGGCATGGTTTCAATTTTGCCTCTCCACACATTCTTCACGACCCTTAAAGCTTTACATAAGAATGTTATGAACAAATATAAATATTTTATGTTTTTTAGATTTACACTAATAGTTTGTATACATTTTTTTAATTAATATTATTATTATTTTCTGAAATGCGTAGAGATGAGAATATTTTATGAAGAAACTTTTGGAATTTATTTGCAGAATTCTTAAATTTAAAAAGTGGTGTTACGTGAATATTTTTTCCTGTCTGGGCGGTGCGTGTTTTGTTTGTGGCCTGCATATGAAAAAATTTTTGATTTCCGGCTTGATAGGGTAGGTTTTGGTGAACCTCTATTCTGGTGGCTGAACGCCAAATATATGTATGTATGACAGCTGATTTGTGACTTTTGAGAAGTTTTATATAGGTTATACGTTTAAATCTTTTGGTTACTGCGCCTGCGCAGTAACCGCCGCGACGCCCGTGCCGACTAGGCTCGGCTCGTAATCTACGCCGTTCTTCCAAACGGTG
>JAHAWU010000069.1 GCA_018383815.1 Candidatus Jordarchaeia archaeon
GAACCCGCAGAAGTAAACACCCAGAACAACCTCTCAAACCGAGTCTACGAACAGGAACGCCGACCCCGCCCCAGATACGGCGGAGGCGAACGCCCACCATACCAGGGAAAACCATTCCGAAGAGACAGAAGCGGTGGCAGAAACAGCGGAAGAAGATAGACATAAATAAGTACTTTTTTTCATCTTTTTACCACAATTTTTTTTGGAATACATCCTCTCTTTAAACACAGAACTTATAAAAAAATTTTAGCAGATACATCCGATTTTACCCTAAGAAAGCTTGTGATTCTAGATAAATGTTCTTCCACTCCTGAAGGGTGAGAATATTTAGGGTTTATTTAGTCTAGGAGGTTTAACATGTTCCTTTTGGCATACTCTTTTGCTGCTTCTTCGTTCTCAAATGTTTTTATGAGGTCATACTCGCAGAATTTTTTCTCTCCATCAAAATAAATATCGAGTACCGGTCGCGCAATTTCCCCCGGCTCCAAATAGACTTTTAGCAGACATATTTTCTTTTCCTTTTCCATAATTCTACACTTTTCGCATCGAAGAGGACCACGCGCACAGTGGGGAACGCTCATTTTTCTAATGATATAAATTGATTTTTTCGAATTGGAGCCACACACCTAAAGGGCCTCCCATAATAATTAAAAATTGGTTGAAGAGGGTATATTTCAACATAAAAATATTAATTTTTCCAAAAAGTGTCCTGAAAATCCTTCAAAGTCTCGGCTAAACAGTTAAAACATCCATTGCTTGCAAGTCATTGTAGCGTGGTGAGTCGAAAAAAATAAACGTTAATGGGCATATACAAGTGGTATATAAGCATATTTTTAATGAACCACCAATGTTGAGTCTAATTGGGGGCAATCGAATACGACGAAAAGTGCTGCCGAGTACAATGATAGTGGAACCAGATGGCTGAGGAAGGGGAGCTACGCCCGGGCAATAGAGGATTTTGACCAGGCCATAAAGCTAGACCCCACATACGCACAAGCCTACTATAATAGGGGATGCGTTTTTTACGGTGTAAGTAATCTGGGAAGAGCCTTAGAGGATTTTGACCAGGCCATAAAGCTAGACCCCACATACGCACAAGCCTACGTTGAACGGGGCAATGTTTGGATGAAAATGGGGGAAATCGATAGGGCAATGGGGGATTACACTAAGGCTATAGGGATTGACCCCAATAGTGCACAGGCGTACAATAATCGTGGTCTGGCTTGGAAATTAAAGGGGGAGCTGGATAGAGCAATAAAGGACTTCACGGAGGCCATTAAACTAAACTCCAATTTTGCGGATGCTTACTATAATCGTGGCCAAGCCCATCATGCAAAGTTAGAAATTGATAGAGCAATAGAGGATTACACTCAAGCTATTAAACTAGATCCCGATTTTGCTAACGCCTATTATTTCCGCGGACTCCTATATTCTAATAAGGGGGAGCATAAAAAGGCGGTGGCGGATTATTCCCGTGCCATCGACATCAACTTGAATCTTGTTGAAGAATGTTATGACCATCCACTTTACCGGGGAATCGCACATTACGCCAAAAAAAATTTAGACCAAGCCATAAAAGAGTTCAGTAAGGCTGTAGAACTGGAGCCCAAACTTGCAATCACCTATAATAGAAAAGGACTAGCCTGGTACTATAAGGAGGATCTTGAAAGGGCTATAGAGGACTACACCCAAGCGATAGAACTCGAGCCTGATGAGCCGGAATTCTATTTTAACCGGGCCCTGGCATGGGAGGATAAGGGAGAAATCGACAAAGCCATAGAGGACTACACAACCATCATTGGACTAAACAAGAACTATGTTGAGGCGTACAACAATCGTGGACTCATCTATTACTACAGGGGCGAATATGATAAGGCAATAGAGGACTTTACTCACACAATAGAATTGCTTCCCAAATATGTGTTTGCACACCATTTCCGCGGATTAACCTGGAGAAAAAAGGGGGAACTTGATAAAGCCATAGCAGACCTCACACACGCCATAACACTAGACCCCGAAGACGAAACTATTTATAACAGCCGAGGACTCATATGGGAAGAGAAAGGGGAACACGCCAGAGCTTTAAAAGACTTCACCAGAGCTTTAGAGCTTAACCCCAAATTTGAAGAAGCGGCCACAAATCTAAACCGCATCACTAAAAAATGGGTGAATAAGGTATAGGGGCCAAGAGCCAAGTTAACGCATAAGCTAAGTGCGGAAAAGCGATTCTTCTTCCTGCCTCATAATGGCAATGTGGTGCGATTCTTCTCCGCACACCTTGTACTTAGTGTATTATTTGCTAAAACCAAAAGGATATATATTAATAGTGTAAAATATACACTAAGTTGTGGATTTGAATAGAAACACTAAGAGGTGTACGGATGGGAAGACAAAGAAAAACTGAATTTGATTTCCCACCAAGGCACGAACCACACACAGATAAGTACTTCTTGAGAAGCGCAGAAATACTAAGAAAAGAGGGAATAAATCCCTTTGTAAGGTATCAGGTCTTCATAAGGAAAGGCCCCGGCATAACTGGTGGCATAGACGAAGCGATAGCGGCAATTATGAAGTACAGCCCCAAACTGGCAGAGCATGGTGGGAGAATTTTTGCCCTTCATGACGGGGTTCGATATGAACCCGAAGAAACCCTAATGCTTCTTGAAGGCCCCATTCTAGATTTAATCGAGTTAGAAACCATGTACCTCTCCATCCTATCAGATAGGACCGGTAGGGCAAATGGCGAGCCGGAGCCGGATCTGGAAAAAATTAGGGCAAACGTTAGAGAAGTGGCTGAATTAATAAATAAGAGTAAATTTGGCCCCAGGCATTTGTCCTACTTTGGAGCCAGACACTATGGGTACGAGTGGGATGCTAAAATTGCCAGAGTCGCCTACGAAGCGGGAGCGTCGTCCACCTCAACAGATATCGGTGCAGCAACATTTGGGCAAAAGGGTGTGGGCACAATGCCTCACGCCTTAGTTCTAGCAATAGCCTCAAAGTATGGCGAAGAAGACTCCGCTGTGGAAACCATGAAAGCGTTTCACAAGCATATGCCCAAAGATGTGCCTAGAATTTTTCTGGCAGACACATTCAATAGAGAAATCACTGACACCCTCAAAGTCGCAGAAGAATTAGGAGATGATTTCTGGGGGCCGAGATTCGATACAAATGGAGCAGTTATAGCAGAGGGGGGCGTTCCTTTTGACGGAAGAAAGTATTGGACTGGAACTGGGGTAACTGTTGAGGCTGTTGCTGCTGCCAGACGAGCATTTAACGACGAGGGGTACCCCAATTTGAAAATAGCACTTTCAAGCGGATTTAGTAATCCCAAAAGGGTTGAGGCGTTTATACTTGGTGAGCAAAGATATGATTTGAAGCTCTTCGATTTTATAGGCGCCGGCTTCGCAGACGACCGCTACGTTGCCACCTCCGATATTATGGGCTACTTCGTTGATGATGAATTCATAACCCTCCACAAGGCGGGCAGACCTTACCGGCCCAACCCCAGACTGGAAAAGGTGGACTTAAGTGTCTACTGATACAGTCAAGTTGGAAAAATCGGAAGTATTTGTCTCGGTAGAAGTGTGCATATTCACCATAAAAGACAACAATTTGAAGGTGCTACTAAATAGAAGCTTTGCCCCGCCTGAGGGGGAGGTTTGGTCTCTCCCCGGAGACTTCTTAAAAAAGGAGGAATCCTTGGAAGAAGCCTCACTGAGGGTTTTGAAGGAGAAGGGGGGAACTTTTGAGAACCTTTACTGGGAACAACTCTACACCTATGGGGAGATAGGGGGAGACCCCAGAGGTAGAGTTATAACAGTTGCCTATTTTGCCTTAGTGTATCCTGGAAAAATTAAGATTAGTGAAAACGCAGCCTGGCACTCAGTTTATGAACTTCCAACACTCGCCTTGGGCCAAGAGAGGATAATTAGGTATGCCCATCAGAGACTAAAAAATAAACTAGAGTATACCGCAGTAGCACTAGAGGTCCTTCCCCAATTTTTCACCCTCACTGAACTGCAGAGAGTTTACGAAGTGGTTCTGGGAGAAAAACTAGACAAGAGAAATTTCAGAAAGAAAATATTTTCCATGGGAATAGTTGAACCAACAGAGAAATACAAATTCGGCATCCACCGTCCCGCAAGACTATACACCTTCAAAAAGCATAACAAGAGTAAAAAAATACCCGGATTCAGGTGGACAAAACTAGAAACATAAATCACCTTTAGAGAACTCCACAAAAAGTTTCACCAAAAAATTTTTGAAACTTTTATAAACGATGCTGGGCAAGTTTAACCAAGCAGTGTCGAATATTGGTGGTTAAAATGGTCTTAAAGACTGGTAAGGAGTATATTGAGAGTTTGAGGAAAAGAAGACTTGTGGTTTACTTGTTAGGCGAAAAAGTGGAGAACCCAGTCGACCACCCAATTATACGGCCCTCCATAAATTCTCTTTCTGCTACTTACGATGTGGCAAACGACCCCAGATATAGGGATTTGGCAACAGCCACTTCCCACATCACGGGAGAAAGAATCAATCGTTTCACTCACATTCACCAGAGCACTGATGATTTGGTCAAAAAGGTGAAGTTGCTAAGACTGCTGGGTGGAAAAACTGGCACATGTTTTCAGCGCTGTGTCGGCATGGATGCCCTCAACACCCTCTCAATAGTCACCTTCGAGATGGACCAGAAACTGGGCACAGACTATTATCAGAGATTTCTGGAATATTTAAAATATGTTCAAGGAAACGACCTTGTATGCTGCGGCGCCATGACGGATCCCAAAGGGGATAGAAGCCTGAGACCCAGCCAACAGGAGGATCCCGACCTCTATCTCAGGATTGTTGAGAGGAGAGAAGATGGCATCGTAGTTAGGGGGGCAAAGATGCACCAAACGGGTGCTGTGAACTCCCACGAAGTTATTGTCATGCCCACACGAACAATGCGTGAAGACGATAAGGATTACGCAGTTTCATTTGCCATCCCCAGCGACACCCAAGGACTAATATACATATATGGCAGGCAATCCTGCGACACAAGGAAACTAGAAGACGTGGAATTCGACACTGGAAACATCCGCTACGGGGGACAGGAAGCAATGATAATCTTCGATGATGTCTTTGTTCCCTGGGAGAGGGTCTTTATGTGTGGGGAGTATCAGTTTGCATGGCCGCTGGTTGACAATTTCTCAGCATACCATAGGCAAAGCTATGGAGGATGCAAATCCGGCGTGGGAGACGTACTGATAGGCGCAGCGGCCACAATAGCCGAGTATAACGGGGTGGCTGACTCCTCAAGTATTAGGGACAAAATTGTGGAAATGAACCATCTCAACGAAACCATATATTCCTGTGGAATTGCATGTTCGTCTGAGGGAACAAAAACCCCCTCAGGAACCTATCTGGTTAATGTTCTACTAGCGAATATTTGTAAGCATAATGTAACTAGGTTCCCCTACGAGATTGTCAGGCTGGCAGAAGACATTGCAGGCGGCATACTGGTAACCGCACCCTCAGAGAGAGACTTCAAAAATCCAGAAATTGGAAAATACGTAGAAAAGTATCTAAAGGGTGTGAGCAAAGTCCCCACAGAGTATAGGCTACGCATACTGAGACTCATAGAGAATATCTCCATGGGACTGGGATCGGTGGGCTACAGAACCGAATCCATGCATGGGGCGGGCTCACCACAATCTCAGAGAATCATGATTGAGAGAGGAGTAGACATGGAGCACAAAAAGAAACTCGCCAAAATCATTGCAGGAATAGAAAAAGAAGAGTTAGCGGAAATCAAAAAATAGCCCCCCTCAACTTTTATTTCACTACAAGACAGAGCTACAGGCAACTATTTATAGAAACACTTTCGCACTATACTGCTTGGTTCCCTAGATTTCTTAACCCTATCTAAACAGGTCTGCTAATCTTGAAGCGTTGAGTCCCTTCAAAAGGTTTGTGGGGGGAAGTGGAGTCCAATTTTTCATTCGTGGATTTTCACATTTATATACTTGCAGATTTTTTTGTGGGTTTCGTAGAGTTTTTCGAACTGAGCAAAAAGCTTGTCGTATATGGTAACGTTTTCTGGCTTAGGCTTATAGACTCTGGTTACCTTGACCAGCTTAGCTGCGGTTGGAAAGTCCTTGTATATTCCCAAACCTACAGCAGCAATCATGGCCGCCCCTCTTACACCAACTTCCCTTGGATTTATAAGCTGCCTAACCTCTCTGTTAAGAATGTCGGCTATTATCTGGCCCCATGTTTCCCTCAGTGCTCCGCCTCCCACAAAGTTAACCCAGTTTGCAGTTCCTATTTTTTTCTCCATGCATCGAAACGCCCAGCGGATGTTGAAAGCCACTCCTTCCATAACTGCCCTAACCATGTGGTCTCTGCCGTGTTCAAGACTCAGGTTGTGGAATCCTCCACGTATGGTGTCATCATCCATGGGGGTTTTTTCTCCAGAAAGCCAGGGGGTGAACATGAGTCCCTCAGAGCCTGCGGGAATGTTGCCTGCGGCTTTGTCCAACAAGTCGTAAACCTTCTCGCCCAGCTCCTCCGCTGAACTCTTGTACACCTCATTTTTCACCCAGTCTAAACAGGTACCCGCAGTCTCCTGCTCTCCCGTATATAGGTACATGTCGGGAATAGCACTGCACACGCTTCCCATGTAGTGGGAAATATCCACCTTTCTATGCTTTGTGTGGGTGCCCATAAAGTCACTTGTACCAATATAAATGAAGTATTCCTTTTCTTTAACTGCGGCGGAGCCCACAGCTACTGCTGCTACGTCTCCCGAGCCAACGATGACTGGTGTGCCTTCTTTTAGATTTAGTTCATCGGCTGCCCTTTTTGTGAGTTTACCGGCGACATCGGTTGAAGCTTTTATTTCGGGTAGTTTTTCTCTGTCTATTCCGTACTTTTTGAGGATTGTTTCCGACCAGTAATGTTTTCCTGGGCGGGTGTCCATCATCCAGGTGAGGTGGGCGTCAAATTTACTTATCACTGTTTGGCCAGTCATTTTGAAAATTATGAAGCCGTTAGTATCCACAAACTTGTATGTATCTCGAAGAACATCTGGCATGTTCTCCTTAAGCCACAGAATCCTTGGTATATGGTCTTTCCCAGCAAGTCCTGGACCTCCTCCAGTTATCCTCAGGAATGTAAGAAGGGAGAAAAGGTTGTAGCCACCTATTTTTAGGAGTCCTCCACCGACCACCTTTTTCGCTTGATCGGCAGCTCTAGCATCCATCCAGCTTAGAGACCTCATCAAGGGCTCACCGTCCTTATTTATTAGAACTGTGCTAAGGGCTTGTCCACCAAAGGTTATTCCCGCAATTTTGGAGGGGTCTACACCCTTTTGCTGTACCAATCGATTCGTAGTTTTAACAACTGCGTTCCACCAATCAAGAGGATCCTGTTCCACGTAGCCCTTTTTTGGAAAGTAGATGGGATACTTATCAATCTCAGTATCCAGTATGTTAAACTTGGTGTCTACCAAACTGGTCTTAATATAGCTGGTACCAATATCAAATGAGAGAATCAACTTATTAGGCAAGTTAACCACCCAAATACATAAAACTGTGAAACTTGCATAAACGCTTTTCCCCCGAGCGGTAAAAACAACTAAAAAGTGTTCCAAGCAAGTTAGCGAAACCACCAAATAAGCTAAAATGAACCGTGTAAGGACTTTTTTGGAAAAAAATTCCAAAAAGAGGGGGAGAATCTTTAGACCATAGTATCGGAAGGTATTTGGTTTTACCCATATCTTTTTCCAGACAGGCAGCTTCACTGCCCTGATGTTTTGGGTAAGTTCAGTAATTTTTTTATGTTGTCAGTTCTACTTTTGATACACCGTTTCTTTTTTCTACTCTGAAGACCTGATCAGCGAAGCTCTCCAACTCTCTCTCATGTGAAACCAATATTACCTGTGCGTCTTGCAACTCGTTTAGTATTTCCCTCACTTTTGAGAGCTGCTCCTTGCTAAATCCATCGGTGGGCTCATCTAGGATGAGGAGGTTGGTTTTCATGGCGGTGGATACTTTTCTTACTATGTTGTTTAGTGCGAGTCGGTATACGAGTGCTAGGCTGGTTTTTTCTCCTCCGCTCATGTAGTTTATGTTTTGCTCATAGCCGTCTTGCTCGATTATGGGTGTGAATTCCTCGTCTATTCTTACGGTTTTTCCTGGGTCGTCTACTAGGATGGTGAACCATTTCTGGAGTTGCTGGTTGAATTCTTGGTTTATGCTTCTCATCACGTGCTTCTCAATACTTTCCAGTGTGGGAATATAGTAGTCTTGTAGCCAGATGCGGTGTTCATCAAGTAACTGTTTAGCTTTTGCCTGTTTATCCTTTTCTTGGATTTCAGCCTGGAGTTTTTCCTTATACTCCTTGTAGATTTCTATTTGTTTTTGGGTTTTGGAAATTTGGTCTTTTGCTTCTTCACTTTGCTGCTTTAGGGTTTTCAGCTTGTTTTTTGCCTGTTCAATTTTTTCGGAGACAATTTTTAGTTCGTCAAGTCTTTTCTGGTTTATTTTTATCTCGGCATCTAGCCGCTCTATTTGGTTTGAGAGTTCTAGGATTTCTTCCATGTTTTGGGTGAGTTTCTTCTTTTTGTCTTCTAGGCTTTTGGTGAGCTGGCTGAGTTTTTCCTGGTTCTTGTTGTATTCTCTGAGCATGTCCAGTTGGGATTGGGTGTTTTCTAGTGTTTCGGCTAGTTTTTTGCGTTTTTCTTCTGCGGTGTCTCTTTCCTTCTTGATGTTGTTTAGTTTTTCTCCGAATTCTTGGGGGTCCACTTCCCTGTCGCAGGTGGGGCAGATTTTGTTATCAATTATTTGTTGGTATTCTTCCATTTTGAGGTTAAAGCTGTTTACCTTTTGAAATAGTTCTCGCTCTTCTCTTCTCGTTTCTTCGACTATGTTTTGCAGTTCTTTTTCACTTTTGTCTGTTGGTTTCTGGAGTTTGCTGAGTTCCTCTATGTGGGGTTGGAGCTGTTCTTCTATTTCCTTCTTGTAATCATTGTTTTCGACCTGTAGTTTTTGCTTCCTTTTTGTTTTTTCTTTTATGTCTTCTCTGAGTTTGGGGAGTAGCTTCTGGATGCTGCTGAGCTCCTTTTCCTGTTCTCTGAGTTTTTCTATTTCCTCTTCTTGCTTCCTGAGTTCAGAGTCCAGCTTTTGCTTTTCTTCACTTAGATTTTTGAGTTGTTCTTCTGCTTTTCTTATTTCCTCTGTTTTAGTTTCTAGTTCCTTTTTCTTTTGCTCCAAGTCTTCTATTTTTCCTTTGAGAAAATCGCTTTTTTCCTTGATTTTGCTTATAAGGGTCTTTGTGTTTTCCGCAGCGGTTCTGTAGTCTTCTATTCCGAAGGCTTTCCTCATGGTCTGGAGTCTTTCCTGGGGTTTAGCCCACAGAATCGCCTTCATTTCTTCTTGGGGTGTAAAAATAGCATACCTGTAGATTACACTTTGAGCATTGGGATTGGGGGGCTCATTAAACTTGAGAATTTCCAAAATTTTTTCCTTCAGCTCAGTGGGGGAGAGGTCATACCTTTTCCCATTAATGATTAAGTAGCCTTCCTTCTGTTGAACAGTGTTTCCTTTTCTCACAAGTTTACGTTGGACTTCGTACTCGTCTCCGTCTAATTCGAAGGTGAAGGTTACAGAGCCTTCTTTAGCCCCCAGTCTTAGAAGAGAGGCCCCCTTCTGGTCTCCTAAACCGAAAAGCGCAAATTCAATTGCTAGGAGAATGGTGGATTTTCCGGAGCCAATATCACCCTCAAAAAGAGTTGTTCCCTCTGGAAACACGATATTTTCTTCCTGGTAGCTGCGAATGTTTACCAGTTTTAATGATTTAACTCTCATTCTAGAGCCCCCTCCAGCTTTAGAAGGTCAATGGCTTGTTTTAACACTCTATTCTCATAGTCTTTCTTGGTTTCTCCACCCTTCTGGCTTTGCTTCAGAATCTTTAGGAGATCTGCGGCTAATTTGGCTCCCCGCTCACCCCTTAGAGATTCCACCGATACCTTTACTGCTCCTATGTTTTCCCTGAAGAGGTTTCTCTCAATTTCCTCAATATCTTCCCCCATGGGTCTCAGTGTCTGATACTCCCTTGTGGTTAGACTGTGGCGGTTAATATTAACGTAGAGCGCGCCCTTCTGAGTGAGTATATTTCTCAGTTTTGTAAAGTCTATGTCGATTGTGTTGCCTCCGGACATTTCGCCAGCGACTCTAATGAGGACGACTTTGTTTTCTGCGGAGAGCTCGCCACACTTCTTGGTTAGTTCTTCATTTACTCTAGCTGAGTTCTTGCCAGTGGCGTCATAGTCAAAAAGAACATATTCTGGTCCAGGTATCTCAATAAACTCCACATTCTCAATTTCGCTACCAAATGAGACTATTAGGAACCCTCTTTTTTCGCCTCTCGCACTGTCTTCCATGTCTCGGGGGTAACCCGCAAAGGTTGTGCCTGGATAGGCTACCAGTCCGTATCCCTCAAATCTCTGCTTAATATGTTGGTGTATGTGTCCGCCGGCATAATAGTGGAATCCTTTGGGGAGGTAGGAGAGGGGTATGGACTCCATGAGGGAGAGGTTTTTGGGTTTAAGTTCGGTTATTCCGCTGTGGAAAGCAAAGATTTTGAAACCCGACTCTTTTTCCAGGGCTTCGCGGTCAAGTATCTCAAAATACTTCTTTTCGAGCCCCAATCTGCGAGCGGAAATGCCGGCTATTTTTACCCCGGTTTTGGGGTCAGTGAAAAATTGTAGGGTCAACTTTTCGTTCTTTATTTCTCCCCTCACCACCTTTGTAAATAGACCTGCACTGCTGAGAATGTCGACTATGGAGGTTTCGTTTGGGCTATAGTCATGGCTCCCATATATTACATATATGGGAATGTTGTTGAGAACCACCTCCTTCATCTTTTTAACTGCAGAGTTTACCACCCCAAGATCCGGAATGTTAGAATGGAAAAGGTCTCCAGTAATTAGTATGAAGTCCACCTTCCTCTTTATGCACTCCTCCAAGGCGTAGTGGAAGGCTTCCAATTCCAAATTTTTCAGGAGTGGTTCCTTATTAGAACCGAGATGACAATCAGATATGTGGGCAAACTTCAAATCAATTCACCCAATGAAAACCGTTGACTCCTCCTTCTTTTTAGTTTGGGTCTCCTCAAATTTTTTAATGTATTCTTCAAAAAGTGGAACGCGTATGGGTATTGCGAACTTTGTGAAGTTACTGCTTATAATCGCCTCACCCTTATCTAGGCTGGCAATCTCTCGGTCCTCATCTGAAAGGTCTTGGGCGGCGCTGTCAATGATGGCTCTGCGTTCAGGAGCCACCTCGTTACCCATTATGATTTTAGTATTCATATTCGCAAGAATAGTTCTGGGAATAACGCTGGTCAATTGAGTAATGGCAATGAGCCCCACTTTAAATTTTCTTCCCTCCCTAGCCACCGTGGCATAAATGTTTTCACCCATAGAGGACAAAACCTCAGTTCCCAACACGCGGGGAGCCTCCTCAATCACCAGCGTTACCACCGGCTTATCGTCAAGCTCACCCGTAGATTTGTACTGCTGATACCTGTTAAATATACCCTCAATCACTATGCTACCCAGAAGTAGCTCAGCCTGATCCAGCAGTCGAGACGTGTCGAGAATTACCATTTTTCCCCTCTCCAGAATGTTAATGATTTCGTTTATAGTGGATTCCCCTGCAGTGTCACTGAATGTTCTGTTCCTACACTGGAGAGAGCCCGAGGCGTCCATATAAACTCCTAAAGCATTATTGAACTTTCTTTGGAGCACATCCAAGGTTCTTGGAGCAATGCCGCTCGCCTCCTCCCCACGCACAATGCTTTCAATCCAGTTTTCCCCATAAAGATTATAATAAATTTTGATGGCGTCCCACTGGGGATCGGTAAAGTCAATTATCCCCTCAAAGTGTGAGGGCTTAATGGATTTTAAATTAACCATCAAAGTGTGGGTGCCCGGAATGGGATTCGGAGAAAAATAGAAGATGTTGTCCTTAGCCTTAGGGTGACCTTTTAAACCTTTGGCGTTAGCGTGACGACCGTAATACTCGTCGTGGGGATCCAGAACCAAGACACCAAAATTGTCTTCGCCCACAATGCTCCACAGCATAACCTTCACAAGGTTACTTTTGCCCCTACCAGTAGTGGCTGCAACCAAGACGTGATGGGTAAAAATGTCTCGGCCGTTCAAAAAAACATCAACATCCAAAACCTTGGAGCCGCTGCGAACCTTACCCAGATACACGGGGCAGGGTGGCTTAGTCAAAAAGCTCAGGTTTTTCTCCGAAATTAACTTAACACTCTTGAAGAAAGCCGGCAAAGTTTTGGGGGCATACAACTCGTTTTTTCCCGTAACCTTAGCGATAGCTTTAACCTCAGCTAAAACGTAGCTCCTCAATTCAGGCTCCAGAAAATCAACTGCACCGCCATGCCCCTCCAACTCCATACCCGCAAGGAGCTCTCTAGCCGCTTGGGGAACCTGACTGCCATACAAGAGATTGAAAACCTTCAAAATAAGGTAACCATCCTTATCATCAACAACCAAGAGGTCACCCAGCTCCATTCGTTCACCACTCTTTTCACGAATAAGAATGGAGGAAACCTCTCCCGCAACTATTTGCCCAACGACATCCATCTTTTTTCCCACCAATTAATGAAAATAGAAAGACCTCACTTTGAAACTCAACATTCAACTTCTATAATATTTTCTAATAATTGCCTGCGATTCCATTTTAAGGATACAAAAATTTACCATTACTTGCTCCAATAGGTCATCTAAGACACTTTAACATGAAAAACGTTTTCATTAGTCTTGGAAATGCAGACCATGTCGGTTTTTTAAGATTTCCTATCTAAACCAATTAGCCGGGAGCCCTAATTAACCCCACACACATTCTCGCCACCCAAACAACAGACCCCAAAAATTTTAGGATCAATAATAGGCACCCCATACCAATCAACAATTCTCATCTCCCCAAGAAGAAATTTATTTTCCACAAATATTTATTAGTCAAGAAAAAATAAGTTAAGCAATTTACTACGTGTTAGGGTGAAAACTTTTGGGCAAAAGAATAGTGGGTCCAAAAACTGAGAAGGGCATAGATGACTTATTCGGGTCAAAGAAGAAAAGGAGACGGAAAACTAAAAAGAAAAGAAAGCCCGGCTCGAAAAGAAGGAAAGCAAAGAGCAAATGAACACATAAAGTAGTTAGAGAAAATCTAAAAAATTCGAGTGAGAAGCTCAAAAATTCAAAAGGCGAGGCACCCGTTTACTCTTTTCCTCTCTTCTCATCTATAACGAGTTCATATTCTCATCCCAAAGAATATGAACATTTTTGGAAAACTTTTATTAAGATAATTGGAGTAAAGATTATGCGACTTCACATCTACAATTAGGGTTAAATCTCTGCAAAAAGTTGGAGCGAGGACTGATTAGAGTATGAGTTGGATATTCGGAAAGAAGAAAGAAGAAAAACCAAAAGAAAAGGAAGCAAAACCAGCAAAGGCAAAAGCAAAAGCGAAGACAGCAAAAGCAGCAAAGGCCGCAACTAGCACATAAAGTGCTTCTGGTTCAAACTGGAAGATAGTGGGGAGATTTAGGGAGTGCAATTGTCTTTGAGCTCGGTTCTGGGGAGGACTGTTTTACCAGTGGGTTAGTTGGTTTAGCTTATCGTGTGCGTCTTTGGCCTGGATGTGCCTTATAAATTTCCCCCATATACCTTTTTTGGATATTGCTGAAAGCAGGGTGTATTTGTATCTTTGCATTTCGTCGGAGCGTACTCGGGCGTTTGAATCTGCGTCTATAAGTCCGTAGGGATACCCTGGAAAAGTAATGTCCGCAGAGTTGCTCGAGAGAGAATCTACTACTTCACCTATTTCTTTTATACTTAATTTTTTTGCTTGTTCCCTGTATATTTCGAATCGGAATATTCGCTCTGTCATAGGATTGAGTTTCACCAGAAGTATGACGGCCTCGTGAACTGGGCTAAAGGCTTCTGCTACAGGGTAATAGTACCACATGGGGTATGTTATATTATTGTTTTTTGCGAATTTTCTTGCAGCTCCAAGAAGGGATAAGCCCGTGGTGGTGAATAGGCCGCAGGTCTTAGTTAAACCAGTAACAATAACGCCCTTCCTTTTAGCCAGCTCATATACCGCCTTTGAGTATTTGGACTCGTTGGTGAACGCGGTTTGGAGGGTGCCATCCATAACGATGACATCCTTCTCTTCTAATTCATTCTCTATCACATGTTTGGCGAATTCCCACTCTGCAAATCTTCTGGCTATAGAGGAAACTGTCGTTATGTCTGCTCTGAGATTTCCCTGCATCACGCTGCGATCCATGGAGCTAAAGGAGAGATCCCCAGTGTCTGGAAGATAGTTTTCAAATTCTTCGCTGAGAGGAAAAATTGAGGTGTCATAATATATTTCGTTCTGCCTAAAATTGGAAAAGGTGACCGAGAAAAATTCTATCCTCCTCGGCATCACGCTCTCCAAAATCCGCTCCTTATTCTGGAAAATATTGAAGAAAACCCGGTTAATTTGAATGGAAAAGTTTGGGGCACCCACAATCTCCTGATTTCCCCCATCAACAAAAGCCATTCTGCGTTCAGACCCAGTACCTTTAATCTCCCTAAAATTCTCCACACTGAAAGGATAAGCCACGTATCCCGAACCCGAAAAGAAAGGATCACCGAGATCCGCCTCATCAACAAACCGATCCAAATTTTCAATAACACGGTCCAAAACATCCGACAACGGCAAATTAGTTCACCAACCTACTATAGACAAATACATAGGAGTTTGGAGGAAGAATAATTATATCCACATCTTTTAAATTAAGAGGACACTTACTTGGCACTCCCCACGACTGAAGTCCTGGGGATTCTTGAAAGCTCATATTTAAAGTCTCCAAGGGGTGTGCCACCACCCAGTTAACGTGCCCTCCATTGATGGACGACACCTATCCAACACAAATATACCTATCAATACACTAGTTTATAGGCTTTTGGCGATTCATCCCCACGACTAAAGTCGGGGGCTTTTCTCGCCAAAGATTTGTAATTACGGCCACCACTAGCAATGTTGCAAATCCCCCCATTACCTGCTATGCATTACCCATAAGTGCTGCGAGTAATTGTTTTTCTCCAATTTTATGCTGAGAATGCATATTTTCCCGCTCCTACAATAAAAATTATCACGCACATGATATAAAAATAAGAGAAAAAATTACCCGGAATAATTGTGGATAATGCATAGCATTACCTAGGAGGTGTAGAATTGTTCGATTTTGCCTCTAAAAGGGGGCTTGTATAGGGCTTCCTCCTCCGATTTAGAGACTTAAAATGGGGGGGTTAGAATAGGACATTTCTACATATTTTTGTTACCTAAATGAAAAATAATATATATTTTTACGTCCAAATTTTTTATGAGAATCTTTTAGTGTATTTTAACATATTAGTTCCCATATGAGCCACGTACAAATTTAGTGAAAAAAATTTCCTTAAAAGGTGGTGTTTTTATGAAGCCTCCCGTATGCTCCATATGTTACAAAAATTTTGAAGATCTTAAAGAAGGCGGACTGATCTATTTCACAAAAAGACCAGAGGACGAGGAATGGAGAAAGAAAATGAAGGAGGGTAGGATGACTGGCCACCCGCCTTATGCGGCATGGTTCTGCGGAGAACACTATGAAGAAGCCAGAAAATTGGAAAATTTGACTATTGATGAAGCAATGAAAATTTTAAGAGAATTATTCAAGGCCAAGTAGTGCCTAAAATATCCACAGCAGCGAGTGCGTACACTTTTGTGGCTTCAACCAGGCTCTCTATTGGTACATATTCATTAGTTCCATGTGGAGTTTCTGAGCCTGCACCATAGCAGACTGTTGGAATGCCTTTAGCGCGGAAGAATCGAGCGTCTGTACCTCCAGTATGCACGAATAGTAATGGGTCTCTTCCAGTCACCTTTTTTATAACGTTTTTCACCAGCGGAACTAGGGGCGCGTCGAGTTTTTGGTAGGAGGGCTCAAATCTGAGTGTTTCCTCCACTGTTATTCCCTCTATTCCCGCAGACTTTAGATTTGGATATGTTTTCTCCAAAAGTCTATTGAAGATCATTCGGATTTTGTTAATTTCCTCTTTAACCTGGTCGTAGTCCATTCCGGGTAGGATTCTTATATCCACTTCCGCCTCCGCATTAGCCGGAACAATATTCACCTTTTCTCCTCCCCTAATCACACCCACGTTTACAGATAATCTTTTGTACATTTTGTTAATCAATTCCCTAGGAAATCCTAGGGCCTCTAGCTGTTTCAAGGTGGGTTGTATAGCATCTATTATCCTATTAACCTCTTCGGGAAGAACCCTATCCACCTGCTCAATTTTGTATAACTCAAAGCAGAACTGGCACAGCAGATCTATAGCGTTAACACCTAGGAATTTCACACTGGCGTGAGCAGGTATTCCTCTGGCCTTCACGCTCAGCCATAATATGCCCTTCTCACCTACGCACAGTGTATTAAAGGGGGAGAATTCGCCCACAATGCAGGCGTCACCTTTCAAAACACCTTTATCCACGAGGAAACCGGAACCCAAGTATCCACCAGTTTCCTCATCAGGAACTAAAGCCAGAACCAGGTCCCCCATAAGACCCAAATCCCTCTCAGCCAGAACCGAAGCCGCCACCATGGCAGCCCCCACATTGCCCTTCATGTCTGCGGCGCCCCTGCCAATAATACGCGAATCAACCACTTTCCCCTCCCAAGGATCAGCGATCCAAGCCTCAGGATTAGATACTGGCACCACATCCACATGACCATCCCAAATGAACCTACGCTTACCCCGCCCCTTTAACGTTCCCACCACACTCACCTTCCCTTTTTGTGATTCATAGAGATTAACACTCAAACCACAATCAGAAAGATAATCCTTCATGAAACCAGCAATTTCAACAGTATCCCCAGGAGGGTTCACAGTCTTATAACGGATCAGCTCCTGAACCAGTTTAACTATATCATCTCTTCTCGAATCGATTTCCTTCAAAACCACATCCATAATACTCAATTGCCTCACCTCAAAAACGCCAATACAATAACTTAACAAGCCAAACAATAATATTTTTATCTCAATGCTTCAGCCCATAGGATAACAGGAAAATGAAGCTATCCAAAAAAAGTCCTTCGACAAAACTCTAAACTAATTGATTATAATCAATCTTCCCCAACATAAGTCGCGTTATTGATTTTTATGAGGACTCAAGCTCCCCCAGATTAGGCTCCCACAGTCATCCTCGGCTGCAAATCCAGATATCTGGAACCCAAAATTGCCAATTAGACTTAAGGGCTGTTCTTGTAAAACTTTCGGTGCAACTCACTATTCCGATATAGGCTTAGCTTTTATCTCCCACCATATATAAGCGGGAACCTGTACTTTGTCGCTTTTTCAATCACTAATTTTTGGTTTGAGTTGTCAGAACACCCAAATCAGGATTCACCCCGAAAATTGAGCCCACTCTATGTTGAAAAAGTTACGAGGGGCAGGAGTAAGGGGGAGTTTAATGGCTTGTTCAAGGCTTGATTTTCTTAGGTTTTGTTTCCTTATTTTGGAAAGCTTAATATAGAACTTTTTAGACTTAATAATATTCATATATATTTATAAAATTTAAATAATATATTTTGTAAGGATGAGGTGTGAATCATGCCTGTATGGAAAATGATTGAACTTGTGGGGATATCTGAGAAGTCTTGGGAGGACGCAGTCAAAAACGCGGTAGTCGAAGCCACAAAAACCCTGCGAAACATAACAAGAGTCTCAGTTGAAGAATTCGACTGCAAAATAGAAAACGACAAAGTAGCAGCCTACAGAGCCAGAATAAAAATAATCTTCGAAGTAGAGCGCCCAGAGTAAACAAGATAAAAGGCCTTAAACCCTTTCCTCCCCCTTTTTTAAATTCTTGCGAGTTTACTTATTCGCTTGTTCCTTTTTCAACGATTTTTACGTTTTCTGGTTTTTCTTGGAAGGTCTTGTTGTTTTTTCCTCTTAGGTGTAGGTGGCAAATTATTGCGGCTATGAAGCCCACCACTCCCCAGAGATAAAATATGCTGTTGATTCCAAGGTTGTCCACGAAAAGACCAGATATTAGGGGGCCTCCCACCATACCTATTCCCATAGCAGTGTCGTAAAGGCTTAAGACAGTAGCCATACCGTGCTTTCTTCCCGCCTCCGTTCCCAAGGCTAAGGCAGGAGCCTCGGCAGCAGCCGAGAAAATTGGAGCGAGAACAACCAGCGGTAATACCCCCTCCAGACTGGGAACGAAGGGCATTGCAAAGAGTAAAGCCGCCCCAACACTCATACCCACAATGGTAAGTTTTGTTCTGTCAAATCGGTCTGAGGCCACACCCATGAGGGGTTGAAGCAAGGCTCCCAACAGTAGAAATATGGCAAGGATTATTCCGACCTGGGTGGCTGAGGCTGCAAATTTTGATGTTAAAAAAATTGGTAGGAAGGATACCAAAGCGTTTCTTGAAAGACCCACACTTGTTCTGTAAGTCATTATGCCCTTTACGTGTGGATCCTTCCATGCGTTTCTCACTGATGGTTTAACACTGGTCGTGGAAACAGCTTTTCTCTCTAATAGGGGGTTGGGATTTCTTTTTATGTCCTCAAGTCTGGGGAGGAAAACTATGACCAGTACAAGGGCAATTGCGCTGAGGGCGGCCATGGTGTAAAATGCTGCGGCTGCACTATAATTGTCAAACATCCAGCCGCCTATGAAGCAATAATGTTCGGAAGATTTGGATATTGAGAGGGTTTTCAGCTATTTGACTGGGTGATGTGTTCGTTTCTCACCCCACTTCCTTTTTCAGCCAGCAAACTTACCTCCAACTGGTTGGATGC
>JAHAWU010000208.1 GCA_018383815.1 Candidatus Jordarchaeia archaeon
CTGTATTATTTTTGCACTGATTTCACCCGGTACTCCCACGGATTCAAGGAGCCTTTCTCTCTCTGAGGGCGTTGCAGTTTTCAGTTCAGAAACCAGTGCGTAAGCTTCCTTCTCTTTTATTCCCGACTCCACTAGGAGTGGCACTATTAGGTCTGCTAGCTCCATAGGTAGGTATTTCTCCACTCTGGGTTCGACACCCACTATAGCCAGTTCTTCACGGATTATTTTTGCAATGACTTTTTCTCTAGGTATGAGTTTAACTGTCACCTTCTCTCCACGACTTATAGCTCTGATTAATTCATCGATTCTCTTTATGATGGCTGGTATCCTAGCTCTCTTTATTGCCGTGTAAGTTAAGAACAAACTTGAGGGTATGAGTATGGCGGCTAATGTGATTAGGAATACCGATACTGGAATTCTGATGCCTGGGAATAATGCAATTGTCCTTTCTTTAATTGATAGTATTATCGGTATCTGCTGAGATTGATAGTTTGTAGCTTGCGATTGTATGCCGAGCATTAATGTTGAGGGAGGTAAGCCACTTGTGGGTACTAGAATCAAGTACATGCCGGGAGACACTTGAAAAGCGGGTAATCCGCCAGTAACCATTACTGTGGCGTTGGATACTGGGGCTCCGTTGTGATCTGTATACATAACAATTATGGGCAATATGGGAAGTGAGTTTTCAATCTGGATGAAGGAACCCATTAGAATATACTCAGTAGAACCTAGCGGTAGCATAGTGAAAATTGATGGTGCCAGTACGGTTTGAATGCTACTAATTTCAAGAACTAGATAACTATAAGTTGTGGTGTAATTCTGTTTCCCTGCACTTATTATGAGGCTGTAGGCACCCGGTGGAACTGCTAAGGCGGGTATCATACCCGTGTAATTTCCAGTATCACCCATCTCCTCCATGGTTCCATTTATTCCCATGTCCTTTATAACCCAGCTAACACTTGCATTATGGATAGGTGAGCCCGGATTCGCTGTTTGGAAGACCACATAAATTGTGATATTTTGATCATAAAATCCACTAACAACTGAAGAAGGCACTATGACGGAGGTTGCGATGCTATAAATATTTAAGCTAATAGAAGTATTTGGTATGCTATAATTTCCTTTGTAGATGGATACGAGAATAGAGTAACTACCGGGCACTAAGCCACTCAAGACATCTTGAGGAATAGAATAATTACCAGACGCACCCATAGGCATAGGCTGGTTTATGTACTCTGTCCCCGAAATTGTGTAATTCACTGATGCTCCCTCTACGGGTAAGCTGCGATGTGTATCATTTAGGTAGAGCCAGACACTGAAACTCGCAGGGCTGCTCCAAGTAGTATTGATTGATGACGAGGAAACAATAGTATCCACCGGAAGTTTTTCCAGAGTCAGAAAGATGGAAATCGGCGTAGGTAATAGATACGTTGCACCATCAGAGGTTGCATTTCCAGTAACTATTATGACGTAACTATTTCCGCCCTCAAGTCCAACAACGCTAGTATTGAACGTTGCATAGCAGAGACCCGTTGTCCCAGTAGAGCTCATCGATGTGGAGTTTACAACCACCACGCTGTTAATGTCTTTAATAGTGTAATTCATCCACTCAACGTTCAGCGGCGGGTTCCCTCCACCAGTACGGTTAAGCCAAACATAGAAAGTAATGTTATCCGACCAATATGTCCCCGTTATTACGCTTCCATTCACACAAGTCAATTGAGTAGGATAAGCATTTACACTACGGTTCAATTCAACTAAAAACGACATTGGCTCTGTAATGTTTATAGGTTGAGAAACTTCTGTCGTGTTCCCATAGAAATAAATCTTGTAAATTTCTTCCCACACTGTTTCTACGTATATGTCTATGGTTATGTTTTGGTATGCATAGGCATAGAATGAACAGTTAGCATAAAACTCATTAACGAATTGCGAAATATTCCCTGCCCCATCGGTGTAGTTTAGAGTTACATTCGCATTTTGAACCCGCACCTTACTATACTTATCCCAAACTTCAACATAGACACTAGTTATATTCATGGATACATCAAGGGTGCTGGGACCTGGCTCTGTGAAGTTCTCCTTGGGATTCCACTTTACCGCCTGACTCGAATAGTTCGCATAAGAAGCATTAACATATGCTTGTATCCAGTACTGGTCAGCTGTGTAGTTTTCAAATAGTCGGAAGAGACACAACCCCTGTAAATCTGTGGTTCCCGAAGTATTGTATCCCGTGGGGCCAGCACTATCATAGATGGTTACATTTGCTCCAACTATAGCGTTTCCAAAGTTGTCCGTAACATTAACATAAAGTGGATAAAATTTCCTATACTCATTGCCAGGAACGCAAGTTACAGGATGATTCACCTGATACCATGTTTTCACAGACTCATTGAAACCACCAGTGAGGCCAACCACATAATAGGTGAAGGGAAACTTTATGCCCGCTTGGCCGTCTCTCCTATCATTTCTTACGCCAAAGGAACCACTGTCTATACCCAAGCCATACTCAATACTGGTACCATTATTAATGTCCCACGGCCACAGTGGAGAGCCGAGAAGACCTAATCCAATGCCATCAGTCCGCCGAACTAGGGTCATATAGTTTTGAGGTTGAACACCTGCTTTCTTGTCAGTAAAGTGAATGTTGGTGGCTGTTCCCAGATTGTTGTTGTCCACGTAGAAGTCCCACGAACTGTCCACCGCTATGGTTGCAAAGTCATATATTGGAACAGTTGTTACATTGCATTCAACCTCTATACGAACAATGCCTGTATAGGCGTAGAAAGTGTAGGTTTTGTTCATCGGCCCATAACTTCCGTCGCCTACACCACTACTAGAAGTGAAATTGTCTGTACTTGTTTTATTAACTCTGACAATAGCCCTTATAGGTCCATTTTCAATGATGTTGATAGTCCAATTGAGCTGATTGCCCAAGTGAAACCGTCCATTATCATCCGCATCTATACGGTCTATCCCTTTATGCAGCCCACTTGTTGGAATGATATTAAGTCCATTAATGATAAATTGTTGGAATGATGCGTCATCATCGTAAGTCAAGTCAGGGGAGTAGGCTTGATAGTAACCGCTTATTACACCAGTATTGAAGGTGAAGGTGTCACCTACTTTGTTAATGCTGAGAGGGCTTGGTTCTGGCTCAGCGTCTCCGAAGGTGTTGTTGTAGTAGAGGTAGTATGTTGATGTTCCTCTCTTTGTAACATTAGCTGGGAAAATCAAGTCGCAACTTGTGATGTAATCCCCACTATATGTTGCGTTAACAATTTGGCTGGGTAGTTTTACCCAACTGGCTGTGGTGTCATTATAGTAGGTTAGTTTGGTGCTGTTTTTATGGCACCAGCCATATGTGAAGGTCAAGTGGACAATTGCCGGTTCGTTTATTCTATCTGTGTATCCAGGTTCGGTCACGTTTATTTCTTGTCTGAATGTGTAACTGTAGTTCCACCAAAGGTTTGGTTGTGGCTGGGGGTTCTCCTTTGAGATGACCAGGTTTGGTTGTGTCTGTGTGTTTGTAAAAATGTTGGTTTGTGGCGGGAATGTTGCTGGAGTTTTTAGCGATAAGATGGGTATTGCCATTACCAAGAGTAATGCTAGTAGAATTGTTAAGCCTAGAACACACTTCTTCTTGTTAGCTTTAACCATTTCTTATTCGCCTCATAAGTAAATACTGGTAATACGCTTTTTGGAAATGTTTTACCTTCCTCTATTTTTCCTCACAATTTTATGTTTTGGCCTTTTTCTCAATTTTCTTATTTTAATTACCTTAAATAAAATAAGAGAATATTATACTATTTATCGTTTTCTTCGGGCGTAAAAAGTTTCTGGGGCAAATTTTTGGGTCTTGGTTGGCTGACGGTTGAATTTTATCCTATTTTTTCAACTCTCTTACTATTCCTCTTTTCGCACAAAGGAGCCTTTTTAAAGCTTCTTTTGTCTGGTGACCGAAACCCCAAAACCTCAGCACATCAATCCGAGACCTCAAAAAAATGCACAAAAGACCTTTTAGGCCCCTTTTCTTCTAACAAAAACTCAACCCACGTTTAAAACATGTTACCATTCTATTGCTGTGTTGTACAATTTTCATTTTTTCAATTTCTTTATATATTCTAATGAATTTTTTATAATTTTACATTGTTAATTTGAAAAATTTTCAACAAC
>JAHAWU010000207.1 GCA_018383815.1 Candidatus Jordarchaeia archaeon
ACCTGCTCCCAGAACCCCACTCACTACACCAATTATGAAACCTATAAGAAGAGTTACTGCAATTTTCTTTTTCTCTAAAGAAACAACAACCTCCACAGAAGGGACGTCTTCACCATTTATTTTTCCTGAAGCCCCCGAAAAAAGCCTCAGCCTCTGCCTTATCTCCCTCCTCCATAAGCCAGCCCCACTAAGAATGAGAAATATCGAAAAAACTCCGCCTAGCTCAAACTCTGGGGTGTTAGCTGCAATAATGCTGCCTAACTGTGCACCAAGCACCGCCCCTAAAGCCAGCCAGACGCCAGATTTCAAATCCACATTTTTGTTCCTATAATACGTGTAAGAAACAACAATTGATGCAATCACATCAACCGCCAGGCTGGTGCCAATTGCCACATGAACAGACAAGCCCATAGCCATAGTTAATGCAGGAACCACAACGAGCACACCACTCGCACCCATTAAGCCAGTAACAGCACCCGAACAAAGCCCTATCAGCACAGAGATGAGAATCAACAGCCAGTCCATGAACCTCACCGAAA
This sequence comes from Candidatus Jordarchaeia archaeon, assembly GCA_018383815.1. GTDB lineage: Archaea > Asgardarchaeota > Jordiarchaeia > Jordiarchaeales > Jordiarchaeaceae > Jordiarchaeum. The sequence goes on from JAHAWU010000207.1 coordinate 540, forward strand.
AACTAAGAATCTACAAGATTAAAAGAAAACAATCTGTTAACTCTCTAAATCAGACACATTTCTATAAAATTGTTTCGTTCACAAAACATTTCCGAGCGACGAACAAAATTTGCTAACCAAAAACTCGAATTAGCAGCATTGTTGGCAAACTGTAATCCAATTGAAAACTTGAAAAAAGGGTTCCTTCTATACCTTTTTACCTTTACCTTTTATCCTCTCTTGGGCACAATACTTTTCTTCCCCAACATTTTCATTCTCGATTCAAAGTGTGTGTTCACCCATAAATTTGGGTCATACGGAACAAATGGGCTAAAAGAGAGAAGGCAGCTGAGAGAACCAAGTAGGGAATGACATACAACATTGGACTTATGATGCCAATCAAGAATAGTAAGCCGCCCATTACTAGCACGATAGATGTACTACGAGCTTTATCGGGATTATAGGTAACCCCTTCCGCGGATCTGAGGGAAAACGCGAAGAGTATAAGAGTCAAAAGGATAATAACACTTAAAAAAACGGTGGGTTGAGCCAATAGTAAGCCCACATTAGAGCTAAATGGGGCGCCGATCTAAGCGAAATAAATTATCAGGAGTCCAATGTTAACCGCGAACCCCTTTAAGCTGGTCAAACTTAAAAACATAACCAGCGAAATGATAAAAGCACTAAAGAAGCCTAAAACCAGCGCCGCCCTGAGTATTCTGAGAGGCTCCAACCTATAAAAACCATATAGGCCTACACCAACTAAAACAATGGTGACAGCAACCAAAAAGTAGTGAACTCCACCTATCCCTGTAACACGGTTCAACCCCAAACATAATTGATAGGAGGGGTAAAAAATAACAAGAGGGCTCCTCTCAACCGGAGGAAGATGGGGAGTCTCTGGAATAAAAAAGGTCACAACCTGCACCATAAAATAGTCACCAAGACTAAGCAAATCATAGAGAGCCCAAACCCAGAAAAAACCACTAATGGAAGCCAAAATCCCCACAATACTTCCAAAGACACCCACTTCTAATCTATCCAACCTCTCTCCTCCAGCCAACCAAAATATGTTCAACCTATAAAATAAAAACATTGATTATAAATAAATTACGGTAGCAACGACCACTTATCTACAGTTGCAGCCTTCATTAAAATTTAATTCACACTGTTATTGCCCCTTTTTTGTCTCAAACTTTAAAACAAGTCCACTATATCCAAAACTGGTATACCCTCTTTTTCAGCCACTGAACGTAGATTGTTCTCACAGAATGGACACACAGTCACAATATAATTTGCTCCCACTTCCTTTGCGTCTTCCACCCTTACCCGGGCAATTTTTTCAGCAAGATTTGGGAACGCGGATTTCACCCCTCCACCAGCCCCACAGCACCAGGCAGCGGTTCGATTGCGTTTCATCTCAATAAACTCTACGCCAGACAATTTTTTTATTATTTCGCGAGGCGGCTCATAGAAATCGCAGTGACGACCAAGGTGGCAGGGGTCATGATACGTTAATCTCCCATTTTTGAAATCCTCCCTGAGCATCAGCTTTCCCTCTACTAGCAGGCGATTTAGGATTTCGGTTATGTGAACCACCTTGAAGGGCAACTCTTTTCCATAAATGTCGGGGTAGTCTTTTTTGAGGGTTCGATAACATCCCGCGCAGTGAACAACCACCTCTTTTGCGCCAGCGTCTCGGAGAGCCCTTATATTGTGTAAAGCAAGCTCCTCTGCCAGGTCACGCATACCCGTTCTTAGGGCTACTGAGCCGCAGCAGTACTCTTCAGGATGTATCAAAGCAGGCCGCATCCCCGCAAAGAGCAGTAGCTTTATAGTTTTTCGGATGATTTCTGGTTGTCTGTAGGGTTCGGTGCACCCCATAAAGAACACGAGCTCGCCTCTAGAGGGTAAATCAACTCCCTCCGGCATCCAGGAAATTCTATTCTGGTGTAGTTCCATGTAGGGATTATGCTCCTTTTTGCACCACTCCAAAATTTCCCTGTGTCGGGTCATAGGCCCATAGCCTGCGTCGACCAGGTCCGCCCTCAACGCTTCGTAAATCTTGGTGTGATCCAAGTATTTTCCTATGCTGAGGTTAATATTCGGATCCATGGACTGGTGGCATGTTGCGTGGCAGTCCCCACATGTGGTGCACTGGTATATAACGTTGGCTAATTCTTGGCTGAGCTTTAGTCTTCCCTCAATGAGTCCGCGTACTATTTGCATTTTTCCCCGTGCAAAGAAGGGCTCGAACCCTGGAGTGTGTTCCAGCACTGGGCAAACCTTGTACCTGCCCACCGTGTATCTCACTGCAGTGCGGCAGTCACCGCAAGCAATGCAGCCATATAAGAGATCTCCGAGTTTTTTGAGGTTTCTCAGTTTTCCAATTTCTTGAGTGTTAGCCATTTTACTCCTCCTCTGCACTGTAGAAGTGAAATTTTCCTGGACTCAAAAGAAAATTGGGGTCTAAGGTTCTCTTTACATCTTTGAAGAATTTGGTAAACTTGGGTGGAAAGGCGTTCGCTTCCATTATGGCTTGACTTATAACTTCTCCCAGCCAGTAGTGTACTCCTCCATATTTCACCTGGAAGCGGAGCCTCTCCTTCCACAATTTTAGATTGGTTTCCCTCATTTCGGGCTTGTTCCAACCACTCATCCCCCCCACGATTACACACTCCCCCCTAGGCATCATATACACCACGGCAGCCGTGACTGAAGCAACATAGGCTCTTGAATATTCCTCCAACTTTTGTAGAGTATGCTCATCGGATGTTCTGAAGACTTCGGGCATCTGGTTGAGGGGAACCTTATGACAAGTGGTACAGCTGAAGTGGCCGGGAAGCACGCCAAACACTCCATGGAAATACTGCCACTGTCCCTGCTTTCGTCCCACCCACTCTGCAATGTTTCCCTCCTTGAGGGTGGGGCCGAGTTCTGTAACACCCGGCTTTGCAAATTCTTCGTGGACGATGTCACTTGCCAGTTCAAACATCCTCTCATCGTCAGCCTCTATTCCCACCATCATCACTGGTTTCATAAGCAACATATCCTTCCAAGGTTTAATAACATCAGTCAAAGAATAAAGCATAACCACAGCAGAGGGAGTCAGAGTAATATCTGAAACCCCCCAACTACATCTACGTTGAAGCGCGTGGGTAACCTTAACCACGAACTCGTAATCCTCCGGCACAGTAAAAGTGAATCCCTCCCTATACTCGGGCAAAGGATAAATCTTCAAAACCGCCTTAGTCTTGATACCCATAGTTCCCACATCACCCAAGAAAAGACCCGTAAAATCCGGTCCCATCCCCCACCTAGAAAACGGCCTCTTTACATACTGGCTTGCGCCCGAACCAGTAACTATGACGTCACCGTCCGGATTTGGAAGAACCACTTCCACCCCTATACAGTTTTCGGAACATGGACCATACTTTGTGGAGCCAAAACCAATGGTGTTGTTTGAAAGTCCACCACCAATAGTGGCGCTCATACCAGAACCCGGCCCCTCCACACCCGTAGTATAGCCCCTCTTGTGAAGAAACTCTATAAGTTCACCCCAAGTAATACCACACTCCACTACAACATTTCCCACATCCTCATTGAGCTCAACGATCCTATTCATGCGTGTAAGATCAATGACGATGCCTCCCTCCACTATGGGTTTTGAGCCGCCCACAAGGCAATAATGTTCGGAAGATTTGGATATTGAGAGGGTTTTCAGCTATTTGACTGGGTGATGTG